>NZ_DAIUBO010000174.1:0-8449 GCF_036846665.1 Amaricoccus sp.
CGGTGACGATCCGGGTCTTCCAGGGCGAGCGCGAGATGGCGGCCGACAACAAGCTCTTGGGCCAGTTCAATCTCGAGCAGATCCCGCCGGCGCCCCGCGGCATGCCGCAGATCGAGGTGACCTTCGACATCGACGCCAACGGCATCGTCTCGGTCAATGCCAAGGACAAGGGCACCAACCGGGAGCAGAAGATCACCATCCAGGCCTCGGGCGGGCTCTCGGACGCCGACATCGAGAAGATGGTCAAGGAAGCCGAGGAGAACGCCGAGGCCGACAAGGCGCGGCGCGAGCTGGTCGAGGCCCGGAACCAGGCCGAGAGCCTGATCCACGGCACCGAGAAATCGGTCAAGGAGCACGGCGACAAGGTCGATGCGACGACCATCGAGGTGATCGAGATGTCGATCAAGAACCTCAAGGAAGCGATGGAAGGCGAGGATGCCGAGAAGATCCGCGCCCGCAGCCAGGATCTCACCGAGGCGGCGATGAAGCTCGGCGAGGCGATCTACAAGGCCCAGCAGGCCGAGGAAAGCGCCGCCTCCGAGCCCGAGAA
This sequence comes from Amaricoccus sp., assembly GCF_036846665.1. Lineage (NCBI taxonomy): Bacteria > Pseudomonadati > Pseudomonadota > Alphaproteobacteria > Rhodobacterales > Paracoccaceae > Amaricoccus > Amaricoccus sp. Next base: position 551 of record NZ_DAIUBO010000174.1, read on the forward strand.
CGCCGGCTCGGGCGGCAGCGAGGACGATGTCGTGGATGCCGATTTCGAGGATCTCGGCGGGGACGACAACAAGAAGTCCTGATCCGCATGGACCGGCAGGATGGCCCCCTCGGCACGCGAGGGGGCCATCTGTCGTTTGAAGGAATTCGGCCCTGATGGCGAAGCGCGACTATTACGACGTTCTGGGCGTGTCGAAGGGCGCCTCGGATGCGGACATCAAGAAGGCCTTCCGGCGCAAGGCGATGGACCACCATCCCGACCGCAACCGCTCCAATCCGAACTCGGAGACGCAGTTCAAGGAGATCAACGAGGCCTATGACGTCCTGAAGGACGCGCAGAAGAAGGCCGCCTATGACCGCTTCGGCCATTCCGCCTTCGAGAACGGCGGCGGGGCGAGCGCGGGCTTCCGGGGCGGTCCGGGCGCCAATGCGGATTTCGCCAGCGCCTTCTCGGACGTCTTCGACGACCTCTTCGGCGATTTCATGGGCGGCGGGCGCGGCAGCGCCCGCGGCCAGCGCGCCGCACGCGGCTCGGATCTGCGCTACAACCTCCGGCTCAACCTCGAAGAGGCCTATCGCGGCAAGCAGGCCACGATCAGCGTGCCCGGCAGCACCGCCTGCGAGGTCTGCAACGGCACCGGCTCGGAAGGCGGCGCGGAACCCGCAACCTGTCCGACCTGCTCGGGCCAGGGCAAGGTGCGCGCGCAGCAGGGTTTCTTCACCGTGGAGCGGACCTGCCCGACCTGCTCCGGCCGCGGCCAGATCATCAAGAATCCCTGCAAATCCTGCGCCGGCGCCGGGCGCGTGCGCAAGGATCGCACCCTCAACGTCAACATCCCCGCCGGCGTGGAGACAGGGACGCGGATCCGGCTCGCCGGCGAGGGCGAGGCGGGGCTGCGCGGCGGACCCTCGGGCGATCTCTACATCTTCATCGAGGTCGAGGCGCATCCGATCTTCGAGCGCGACAACCAGAACCTCTATTGCCGCATTCCGGTGAGCATGATCACGGCAGCACTCGGCGGCGAGATCGAGGCCCCGACGCTCGACGGCGGCCGGACGCGGGTGAAGGTGCCCGCGGGCGTGCAGTCCGGCAAGCAGCTGCGCCTGCGCGGCAAGGGCATGCCGGCGCTGCGCGGCGCGGTGGCGGGCGACCTCTACATCGAGCTCGCGGTGGAGACCCCGGTCAACCTCAGCACGCGGCAGCGCGAGCTGCTCGGCGAGTTCGAGGCCGAGGGCAAGAACAACAGCCCCGAGACCCAGGATTTCTTCTCCCGGGTGAAGGGATTCTGGGAAGGCATGAAGGGCTGAGGCCCGGAACTCGGCGCGTTAACACTTTAATTGTGTGATTTCAGTTACTTGATAAGCGTCCCCATGGGGACGCCCGCGCGCGCCGGCATTGGCACCGCAGGGCGAGCCTGTATAAGCGACCCGACGGAACCGGGACGGGCTGCGTGAACGATACCTCCTCCATGTCGCCGATGATGGCGCAATACCACGAGATCAAGGCGCAGCATGCCGATGCGCTGCTCTTCTATCGCATGGGCGATTTCTACGAGATGTTCTTCGACGACGCCGAGGCCGCGGCGGCGGCGCTCGACATCGCGCTGACCAAGCGCGGGCAGCACCTCGGCCGGGACATCCCCATGTGCGGCGTGCCGGTGCATGCCGCCGAGGGCTACCTCCTGACCCTGATCCGCAAGGGATTCCGGGTCGCGGTCTGCGAGCAGATGGAGGATCCGGCGGAGGCCAAGAAGCGCGGCTCGAAATCCGTGGTCGCGCGCGCGGTGGTCCGGCTGGTGACCGCGGGCACGCTGACCGAAGAAAGCCTCCTCGAAGCCCGGCGGCACAACTATCTCACCGCCTATGCCGAGGTGCGCGGCGAGGGCGCCCTCGCCTGGACCGACGTCTCCACCGGCGACCTCACCGTCACGCCCTGCAACCGCGCCGGGCTGGGGCCGATGCTGGCGCGGCTCGCCCCGCGCGAGGTGCTGGTCGCCGAGAGCCAGGAGGCCGAGCTGCGCGGCCTGATCGCCGAGGCCGGCGCCACCGCGACTCCGCTGGCCCCGGCGAGCTTCGATTCGACCGCCGCCGACGCCCGGGTCGCCGCGGTCTTCGGCGCGAGGGGCCTCGACGGCTTCGGCACCTTCAGCCGGGCCGAAGCCGGGGCGCTGGGGGCGATCGTCGACTACCTCGCGCTCACCCAGAAGGGCCGTCTGCCCCTGCTCCGGCCACCGCTGCGCGAGGCGACCGGCAGCCTGATGGCGATCGACGCTGCGACCCGGCGGAATCTCGAACTCACCCGGAGCCTGTCCGGAGGCCGCGAGGGCTCGCTGCTCGCGACCATCGACCGCACGGCCACGGGTCCGGGCGCGCGGCTGCTCGAGGCCCGGCTGAACGCGCCCTCCGCGGATCGCCGCACGATCCTGGAGCGCCAGGCCGCCGTGCGGCACTTCGTCGAGGCGCCCGCGATGCTCGGGGCGGTTCGCGAGCGGCTGCGGCAATTGCCGGACCTGGAGCGGGCGGTCTCGCGGCTGGCGCTCGACCGCGGCGGGCCGCGCGATCTCGCCGCGGTGCGCGATGCGCTGGCCGGGGCGGGCCGGATCCGGGATACGCTCGACGGCACATTACCCGAAACGCTGGCCGCGGCACGCGATGCGCTCGAAGGGCACGAGGCGCTGGTCGAGCTGCTCGACGCGGCCCTCGTCGCCGAGCCGCCGCAACTGGCCCGCGACGGCGGCTTCGTCGCCGCCGGCCACGATCCGGAGCTCGACGATACCCGGCGGCTTCGCGACGAAGGCCGCGGCGTGATCGGCGCGCTGCAGGCGGAATACGTGCGCGAGAGCGGCATCGCCTCGCTCAAGATCCGCCACAACAATGTACTGGGCTATTTCGTCGAGACCCCCGCGACCCATGCCGAGAAGATGCTGAAGCCGCCGCTCTCGGAGCTCTTCGTGCATCGCCAGACCAATGTCGGCGCCCTGCGCTTCACGACGCTGGCGCTGGCGGAGATCGAGACGAAGATCCTCAATGCCGGCGGCCGGGCGCTGGAGATCGAGAAGGCGATCTTCGCGTCTCTCGCGGCGGCGGTGATCGAAAGGGCGGGGCCAGTCGCGGCGGCGGCCAAGGCGATCGCCGAGATCGACCTCGCGGCGGCGCTGGCGGATCTCGCGCGCTCGGGGGACTGGACGGCGCCGGAGATCGTCGCGGACCGGGCCTTCGAGATCACCGGCGGGCGGCACCCGGTGGTGGAGGCGGCGCTGCGCCGCAACGGCGAGGGCTTCGTCGCCAATGACTGCGACCTCGGGGCCGACGGCGAGGGGGCGCGGCCGCTCTGGCTGATCACCGGGCCGAACATGGCGGGCAAGTCGACCTTCCTGCGGCAGAATGCGCTGATCGCGCTCCTGGCCCAGATGGGATCCTACGTGCCGGCCGCCGCGGCGCGGATCGGCGTGGTGGATGCGCTCTTCAGCCGGGTCGGGGCGGCGGACGATCTGGCGAGAGGCCGGTCGACCTTCATGGTCGAGATGGTGGAAACCGCCGCGATCCTGAACCAGGCCGGCGAGCGGGCGCTGGTGATCCTCGACGAGATCGGGCGGGGAACAGCGACCTACGACGGGCTCTCCATCGCCTGGGCGGTTCTGGAAAGCCTGCATGACGTCAATCGGTGCCGGGCGCTCTTCGCCACGCATTACCACGAGCTGACGGCGCTCGTCGAGAAGCTGCCCGGGCTGCGCAACGCGACCGTCGCGGTCCGCGAATGGGAGGGCGAGGTGATCTTCCTGCACGAGGTGCGGGAGGGGGCGGCGGACCGGTCCTACGGCGTGCAGGTCGCGCGACTCGCCGGGCTTCCGGCCGCGGTGGTCGCGCGCGCCCATGTCGTGCTCGACGCGCTGGAAGCCGGCGAGCGCGAGGGCGGCGGCAAGGCGAGGGCGCTGGTGGACGACCTGCCGCTCTTCAGCGCGGCCAGTGCCGCACCGGCCCCGAAGACCGCCCCCTCGGAGGTCGAGGCGCGGCTGAAGTCCGTGCTGCCCGACGAGATGAGCCCGCGCGAGGCGCTGGCGCTGATCTACGAGCTCAAGGGGATGGTCCGCAGCTGACACGGCGCTGCGCGGGTTCGTGCAGGGCGTGCCGGTGCCCGGCCGCGCCCGCGGCTCAGGTTGTGGCGATGCACTCTCCCGCCTGGGCGAGGCCGCATGGGCGGCCTCGCCACCATGCGATCAATAGGTCAGTTCCGGGCCGTCGTAATCGGTCGAGACCTCGATCTTCCCATCGATGATGTCCTGACGCAATCCGTCGATCCTGGAGCGGACCTCCTCCGGGACATCCGGAGACAATGCCAGCGAGACCGCATCGGGGTCTTCGAGACCGATCTTCACGATCTGGCCGCCCTCCCAGCGACCTTCCGCGAGATCGCGGGCAGCCGTCAGCCCGGGAACACTGACATTGGCGATTGCCGAGGCGATGAAGACATCGGGATGATCCGGATACCAATCGCGAACATTGCCGATCTGGAAGACGCCATGTTCGCGCATCGCGTCGATGGCGCCGGTGCGCCCTGCGTTCAACATGGTGAAGATGATGTCGGCGCCCTGGTCGATCTCGTCCGAGGCGACGCGGTAGGACAGCTCGTTGTCGTCCTGATCGCCGGCGAAGGTGGTCAGGAACTTGGCATCGGGATTGGTATGCATCAGGCCGTGGTAGAAGCCGCCGCGGCCCTTCAGTCCCGGCGTCACCCGAATACCGGAAATGTGGCCGACCGTGCCCGTTTCCGTCAGGAGGCCCGCCGCCGCCCCGGCCAGCCAGGCGCTTTCCTCCTGAAGAACTTCGTAGCTCGACAGGTTGGGGCCGGTAACCGCGCCCTGCACGACGACGAATTTCAGATCGGGAAACTCCGCCGCCACGGTCTCTGCGGCCTGGTTGTTCTGTCCGCCATGGGCGATGATGAGATCGGGACCGTCGGCCGCGAGTTCGCGCAGCGCCGCCGCCAGAAGCTCCGGCTCCGGCTTGACGCCGTCGATGTAATCGATCTGCGCTCCGAGCTCGTCGCGGATCGCCACGAGCCCGTTGTACCCTGCTTCCATGAAGCCGTTGTCGTCGATCTGCCCCGCCAGGAGCATGGAGACGGAGAGCTGATCGTCATCCGCCGATGCGGCGAGGGGAAGAGCCACGGCAACAGCGGCCGCAGCCATGTTCCGATACAGGCGTCTGAGCAAAGCGAATTCCTCCATCTGGTATCTTCGGTGAGGCACAGGATTACACGGGCAGTCGGCCCGGGTCCCCATGGAAGTTCGGGGAATCGCCGATGGGGTCCGCGAGACCGCGTCCGTGGTCCCAGCTTGGGACCACGGCTATCCATTTCATATTGCAGGAAAAATACCCGCGCCGCCGGGCTACTCCGACGCGGATTCGGCATCGCCTTCCGGCGGCCTGGGCATCGCCGGGGCGCCCGAGGATACGCCGACCTGCGCCGGGCGCAGCAGCCGATCGCCGATGTTGAAACCGACGCCCATGATCTGGACGATGTCGCCGGCCTTGGTGCCGGGGATCGGCGCCTCGAACATCGCCTGATGCTGCTTGGGGTCGAAACGCTCGCCGACCTCGGGAACGATCTTGCGGATCTTGTGCTTCTCGAAGGCGGCGAGGAGGTCGCGCTGGGTGAGCTCGATTCCCTCGATGAGCCCCGGCGCCGCCTCGCGCACCGCGTCGGTCACGTTGCCCATGGCGCGGTCGAAATTGTCGTAGACCGAGAGGAGGTCGCGGGCAAAGCGGGTGGAGGCGTAGAGCTCGGCGTCCCGCCGGTCGCGGTCGGACCGCTTGCGCAGGTTCTCGGTATCCGCCAGCGCCCGCAAGAGACGGTCCTTCAGTTCGGCCACCTCGAGGCGCAAGGCATCGGCCTCGTCGATGTCGATCTCCTTGTCCCCGATAACCTCGGTGTCGTCGAACTCGGCTTCGGGATCGTCCAGGAAGGAATCTTCCCCCGCGCCGAAGGATTTGTTCTCTCGTGCCATCGCATCGTCCCCAACGTCAGCCGCGGCTGGAAACCAGCCTGCCGACCAGCTGCGCCGTGAAGTCGACGATCGGCACGATGCGCCCGTAGTTGAGCCGCGTCGGTCCGATCACGCCCACTGCGCCGATGATCTTCCGGTCGGCATTCATATAGGGAGACACCACCAGAGAGGAACCGGAAAGTGAAAAAAGCTTGTTCTCCGAGCCGATGAACACACGCACGCCGGCGCCGCCCTCGGCGAGATCGAGCAATTGCGCCACGTCGCGCTTGCGTTCGAGATCGGCGAAGAGCTCCCGGATGCGCTCGAGATGCGCGGCGTCCTCGGTGCCTTCGATGAGATTGGCCCGGCCGTGCACGATCAGGCGTTCGTGCCGCCCGTCGGTCTCTTCCGCCCAGACGGCGGTCCCGCCCTCGACGAGCGATTGGGAGAGCGTGTCGAGCTCGGCACGGCGCCGGGCGATCTCGCCGGTGACGACCGTCCGCATCTCCGACAGCGTCCGGCCCTCGAGGATGGCGTTGAGGAAATTGGCCGCCTCGCGCATGGCCGAGGGCGTCAGGCCGAGCGGTGCGTCGAAGAGCCGGTTCTCCACCTGCCCGTCCGCGGTGACGAGCACCACCAACACGCGGTCGGGCGAAAGGCTGACGAATTCGATATGCCGGATCGGCGCCTCGGACTTGGGCGTCAGCACCAGGCTCGCCCCGTGGGTGAGATCCGAGAGCATGTCGCCGGCCCGGTCGAGGATGGCCGAGATGTCGTGGTCGTTGCCGGAGAGCGAGCGCTCGATCTCCGCCCGCTCCGCACCCGAGACGTCGCCGATCTCGAGGATCCCGTCCACGAACATGCGCAGGCCGAGCTGCGTCGGGATGCGGCCGGCGGAGACATGCGGGGAACTCAGGAGCCCGAGATATTCCAGGTCCTGCATGACGTTGCGGATCGTCGCGGCCGAGACGCCCTCCGAGAGGGCGCGCGAGAGCGTGCGCGATCCGACCGGCTCGCCGGTTTCGAGATAGGTCTCCACGAGCCGGCGAAACACCTCGCGGCTGCGATCGTTCATGGCGGCGAGCTGCGAAACCGGAGCGGTCACGGGCGCTGGGAATCCTCCCCCGTTGCTCCTTTTCACTTAGGCACCGTTGAGGGACCGGTCAATCTCGGAGCGCAAGGCGGCGCTGGACGGCATGGCACCCGCGGGCTAAGAGCCGTGCTTCGGAATTCCGCCAGGAGGAAAGACCATGCGCCCGTCCGGACGCGCCGCCGATGCTCTGCGCGACATCTCGATCGAGCCCGGGACCACCCGCCATGCCGAGGGCTCCTGCCTGATCCGCATGGGCGGGACGCATGTGATCTGCACGGCGAGCGTCGAGGAGACGGTGCCGCCCTTCATGCGCAAGACCGGCCTGGGCTGGGTCACCGCCGAATACGGCATGCTGCCGCGCGCGACCACGACCCGCAACCGCCGGGAGGCGAGCGCCGGCAAGCAATCGGGGCGGACCCAGGAGATCCAGCGGCTGATCGGGCGCAGCCTGCGGGCCGGGATCGATCGCGTCGCCCTCGGCGAGCGGCAGATCACGGTGGATTGCGACGTGATCCAGGCGGACGGCGGGACGCGCTGCGCCTCGATCACCGGCGGCTGGGTCGCGCTGCGGCTCGCGGTGAACCGGCTGCTCGAGGCGGGCGTCGTCAAGACCGATCCGATCACGCATCATGTGGCGGCGGTCAGCTGCGGCATCTACGGCGGCCAGCCGGTGCTCGATCTCGACTATGCCGAAGACAGCGCGGCCGAGGCCGACGCGAATTTCGTGCTCACCGGCGAGGGCCGCATCATCGAGATTCAGGGCACCGCGGAGAAGACTCCGTTTCACGAAGAGCAGTTCCTCGAGCTGATGCGCCTCGCA
>NZ_DAIUBO010000175.1:0-8383 GCF_036846665.1 Amaricoccus sp.
ACCAAACCGCCCGCATATCCCTTCATCTCAATCAATCACGTCAAAGAGCGCCAGACAACATTATCGGCCTGCGTCTTTACCTCGACGCGTCCCGCATCCCGTTGCCCGATTTCACCGCCGCAGAGCGGGCCCGCGAGGCCCCGTCCGCTTCGGTGGGCGGTATGTAGGGTCCGGTCCGGGACGGTGCAAGCAGAAAATGACATCGCCTGCACAGATTCTTTGGGCCCTGAGTTGCAGGGATGGAAGCGGGTGCGGAGCCAAGGACAGGGCATGCACAATCCGTGCATCGGCCATGCACCGGCCATGCACGGCGTCCTCGCGCCTTCTTTCATGTCCGGGCATGATCGGTGAACGGGGTCGCGACCGCGGCCGGCAGGCGACGGGCGGCGGGATTCTGAAGTTCAGTATCGCGTCTCGGCATAGGCGGGGCGGGGGACGAGGCCCGCGGCCCGCTGGCGGCGGATCTCGGCGCCGGCCCGGGCGGCGAGGGCGGTGCGCTGCGGCGAGGGTGGATGGGTCGAGAGGATCACCGGCCCGCCCGAGGAGGCGAGCGCCGGCCGCGCGAAGACCACCGCACCGCGTTCGGGGTCGAAGCCGCCCCGGGCGGCGATGAAGGCGCCGAGCCAGTCGGCCTCGAGCTCGAAATCCTGCGACCAGGCGCGGCCGCCCACGAAGGCGCCGATGTTCATCGCATCCTCGATGGCCCGCTGGTTCGCCGCCGGGTCCGATGAGGCGCCCGTGGCGGCGACGAGGCCGCCGAGGATGAGCGCGCCGAGCATCTGGCTCTGCTGCTGCTTGGAGAGATGACGCGCGATGTGATGCGCCGCCTCGTGGGACAGCACGAAGGCGATCTCGTCGTCGGATTGCATCTGATCGAGCAGCCTCGCCCCGACGACGATCGCCGGCCGTCCGGCATCCGTAACGGTCTGAAAGGCATTGGGCGGCATGCGGGGGTCGTCCTCGAGCAGGATGACGTAATCGCAATAGGAGGCCGGCGCCCCAGGCGATTCTTCGCGGCAGACATTCTCGGCCACCGGCTCGATTCGGGCAGCGACACGGCGGAAGTCGCGGGCGCTGCGCCGGGAGCCGGCGGGCGCCTGGGGCGCCGACACCACGGTTGCCGCCGGGCTGCCGGTCACCGGCACCTGGTAGGTGGTGCCGCAGGCGGCGAGGGCGAGGCAGAGTGCGGCGGCGCTGGCGCGGATCATCGGCGTCTCCGATCGGTCGGTCTGCGAGTGTGGCCAAAGCGGCGCGCCTGTCCAGCCATCTCGATCCGTCAGGGTGAAGGGCCTCGCCTCAGCAGGGCGGCGCCGCGAAGCTTGCGCCGGCGGCCGGGTCGATCAGGCCGTTGGCGATCTCCACCTCGCGGACGCATGTCGCGAGCCCGTCGACCTCGACCACGGCCAAGTCGCGGTTCTTCACGAGGCAGAGGGTGATGCCCCGGGAAATCTCGAGACTGCTTTCGGCGCGGGCAAGGCGCGACGGATCGCCCAGCGAGGCGGCGGCCTGGTCGAGGCAAGCGATGGCGCGGGCCTGATAGGCGCGCGCGAGCTCGGTCTGGACCTGCACGTCCTCCACCCGGCGCGCCGCCTGCCCGGTATAGGCCCAAGCCGAGAGCGCTGCCGCGAGTGCGGCGAGGACCAGCACCACCGACACCACGGCCGTGACCGACCAGAGCGGCACGGAGGGCGAGCGGTCTGCGGTCATCGGCGCGAGTCCATCATACGGGACGCCGCGAAGGATCCCGTCGCGACGCCGGGATTCTCGCCGGGGACGGTCACGATTGCAAGACTTTGCCGCCGCGCCAGACCGCGCGAAGCTCGAACTGCGGCCCGAGATGCACCAGCGCGGCGCGCGCGCCCGGTGCGAGTCAGCCGATCCCCAGATGGGGGCGACCATTGCCATGGCGATTTTCTTCATCGTCCTAGTGGGCGTCTCGATCTATCTCTTCGGCATCCAGACGCGGCTTCGGAGGTACCGGTCCTGATGCATGGCGAACCATGACCCATGGCGCGACGCGGGTGACGCCCGCCGATCTCCGCCTTTCCGCGCCTCTGGGCGAAGCCCTGCTCGCGCTCAACAACGCCCATGCGGTCGAGCTCTCCCGGCTCGATCCCGGCCGCCTCGAGCTTCTCGTCGCGCAGGCTTTCCTCGCCGCGCGCGTCGGCACGGTGGACGCCTTCCTGCTCGCGTTCGATGAGCGGGCCGACTACGACAGCCCCAATTTCCGGTGGTTCCGCGCAGGCTACGACCGCTTCGTCTATGTCGATCGCGTGGTGGTCGCCCCCGGCGCCCGGGGCCGCGGGCTGGGCCGCCGGCTCTACGATGACCTCTTCGCCGAAGCCCTCGCCTCCGGTCATCGCCGCATTGTCTGCGAAGTGAACGTGGATCCGCCCAATCCCGCCTCGGACACCTTTCACGCGACGCTCGGATTCGCCGAGGTGGGCAGGGCGAGGCTCCCGGAAAGCGGCAAGGTCGTGCGCTATCTCGCACGCGAATTCCCGGCCGGAGGCGCAGCATAGCCATGTCCAAGGCCGTTGTTCCTCGCTGCCGCGCACGACCACCGCCCATGGGAGACGGTCTCGCTCCTGACCGACGGGATCCACGTGATCGGCCCGCGCCGGCGTCCTGACCCATTACCGTGGGGTCCCGGAGGCTTGTGAAGCGCCTCCGGCTGTGGGACGACTCCGGAGCACGGCCGCCCCGCAGCGGCCCGCTCAGGTTCGCGAGGTCATCATGCGCACCGTCTCGCCCGTTCTCGATGCGCCCGCGCCCGACGCCCGCATCGCTAGCGTCGAATGCCGGGTGCTGCTCGCGCCCGACTACGATCCGCGATTCACCTCCTCGGCCCAGGACAGCCTGATCGTGGTGATCCGCAGCAACGACGGCACGCTCGGCATCGGGGAATGCGATGCCAATCCCTGGATCGCCAGGGCCTGCATCGAATCGCCGGGCACCCATACGATGGGGCAATGCATCCGCGAGATGCTGATCGGCCAGGATCCCTTCGACATCGGCGGAATCTGGCAGCGGGTCTATGTGGGCACGGCGATGAATGGGCGGCGCGGCATGGTCATCCATGCCCTGAGCGCGGTCGAGATGGCGCTCTGGGACCTCTGCGGCAAGCTCGCCGGCAAGCCGGTCCACGCACTCCTGGGCGGCACGGTCCGCGATCACATCGTGCCCTATGCCTCGCTGCAGCCGGGCGGGCATTCCTTTGCGGAATACCGCGACGCGCTGGTCGCCTCGGCGCTCGAAGCCAAGGCCCTCGGCTTCACCGCGATCAAGACCGAGGTCACGATGAACGGGCCCTATGCCCATGGCGGGATGCAGGAATCCTACGACCGGCACAGCGAGGTGGTGGCCGCGGTCCGCTGCGCGATCGGGCCGGAGACGACGCTGATGGTCGATGTCCAATACCTCTGGGAGGACGCCGAGACCTGCCTGTCGGTGGTGCAGGACTGGGCGGAATTCGAGATCTTCTTTCTCGAGACGCCGATCTGGTCGGACAGCCTCGCCGAGATCGCCAAGGTCTCGGAACGGGCGCCGATGCGCATCGCCTTCGGGGAATGGCTGGCGACGCGCTTCGAGTTCGAGGAGCTGATGAATCGCGGCCGCATCCAGGTCGCCCAGCCCGACGTCGGGCGCGTGGGCGGCATCGGCGAGGCGCGGATCGTCTGCGACATGGCGGCCGCGCGGGAGATGCTGATCGTCCCGCATTGCTGGAAGACCGGCATCTCGATCTCGGCGACGGCGCATCTGGCCTTCGTCACGCCGCATTGCCCGTTCATCGAATACCTCCCGCCGACGCTCGCGGTCGAGCGGCTGCGGCGCGAACTCGCCCGGGAGGAGCTGCGACTCGAGAACGGGCGGATACCCCTGCCCGAGAAGCCGGGGCTGGGGGTCGAAGTCGATTGGGAGGCCGTGCGCAGGTATGCGGTCGCCTGAAGGCCGCGGGCCAGGAAAGGGAGCGGGGGATGACGGACAGGCGGTTGCAGGACCGGGTCGCGGTGGTGACGGGTGCGGCCCAGGGCATCGGCTTCGCGATCGCCGAGCGACTGGTGCGGGAAGGCGCGCGGGTCGTCCTGGCGGACCTCAAGGCGGAGGCAGCGGAGGAATCGGCTGCGCGGCTGCGCGCCGCGGGTCATGCCGCTGAGGGCCGGGTCGTGGACATCGCCAGCGACGCCTCGGTCGCGGAGCTGGCGCGCATCGTCGAGGCCAGGCACGGGCATTGCGACATTCTGGTCAACAATGCCGCGATCTCAGGCCGCGGCAGCATCAAAGAAATCAGCATGGCACGCTACGCGGAGGCCGTCGAGGTCAACCAGAACGGCGCGGTGCGCATGACGCTCGCCATGCTCGGGCCAATGCTCAAGGCCGGCCCCGCGCGCAGGATCGTCAACATCGCCTCGATCATGGGCATCCGGGGCTGGCCGGATTCGATCCCCTATTCCACCGCCAAGGGGGCCATCGTCAATTTCACCCGCGCCCTGGCCGCCGATCTCGCGCCGGACGGAGTGACGGTCAACGCGCTCTGTCCGGGCTTCGTCAATACGCTCATGTCGATCCAGCCCGACGGTTCGCACGAATACGATGCCGACTGGTTCCGCGACATCTACGTGAAATACGGGCGCATCCCGATGCGTCGATGGGCCGAGCCCGAGGATATCGCCGGGCCGGTCTATTTCCTCTGTTCCGACGACGCGCGCTACGTCACGGGGCAGATCCTTCTCGTGGACGGGGGCGCCTCGGCGACGTTCTGACCCGCGCGGCAATCCGGCGGGGCGTCGCCGGAACGGCCTTCAGCCGCCGGCCGCGGGTGCCTGCAGGTAGCCCTCCACGATTTCTGCCATCCGGTCGATGCCGAGAACCGGCGGCATGAGCGTCAGCACCGTGCCGGAGGCATCGAGAAGATAGACGAAGGAGCCATGGGCGAAGACCGGGCGGCCCGCGGGGTCCTCGAAGAGCGTCTCGATTTCGACCTGATAGGCCGCCCGCGCCGCCGCGAGCGCCGCGGCGTCGCCGGTCAGGCCGACGAAGTCGCGATGGAAGGCCGGCAGCGCCCTGGCGAGGGTCTCGGGCGTGTCGTGCTCGGGGGCGATGGTGATCAGGACCGGCGTCACCGCGAGCCCGTCGGCCGCCAGAGCCTCGGTAAGCTCGCCCATCGCCGGCAGGACATGGGAGCAGATGCCGTCGCAACTGGCATAGCCGAAGAAGAGGAGTTGCGGGCGGCCGGCGGGATCGGCCTCGCTGCGCGCGTGGCCGCGCTGGTCCACCAGTTCGAAAGGACCGCCGATGGCGCCGCCGAAGGGCGATTCCGCGAGCCCCGGCGATGCCGCGGCGAAGAGCGCCGCGAGGAAATGGGCGCGGCTCAGAACCATTCGGCGATGAAGGCCGCGTCGGCATCGGGCCCCAGCCCCAGATAGCCCTCGGCCTCGATGCGCGCGCGCACGTCCGGATCGGCGCGGAACCACTCGCCGCCCTCGGCGGCGGCCTGCGGATTGGCCGCGGCCCAGGCTTCGGTGAAGCGATTTGCGGGCCGTGCGTCCGCCTCGCCCGGCCGCCGGATGGTCTGGACCTGGAAGAACTTGGCCGGAGTCGCCTCCGGCTCGCCCACCAGGAGGCCGTCGACCTCCACCGTCTCGCCGCAATAGGGCAGGAGATCGGCGACGGCGCCGGAGAAGACCGGCTGGCCGTTCTTCATCGGCATGACCAGCACTCCGTCGGCGCTGCGCAGGAGCCCCAGTTGACGCGCGCCGCCGCCGCAATCCTCGGGGCAGTCGCCGCCGAGCTCGCAGAGCACGTCGACGACCAGTGCCTCGAAGCGGGCGTTCTCCTCGCCGAGCAGGCCCCACGACTTGGCGGCGCTGCCAGCGCTGAAATCCTGCGCCTGCGCCGCCGCCGGCAGCGCCAGCGCGAGGGCGAGAAGGCCCGCGCCGCTCATTGCCCCGGCTCCGGGATCGCGAAGCCCGGGACCGGGCCGTAATCCTCGTGGTTGTGGTTGGTGATGCCCAGGTTTTCGACGACGTTCTCCACGACGATGTAGTTCACGCCGTCGCGCTGGTAATGCAGCCCGTCGGCCGCCAGCCGGTCGGAGGCGACGGTGAGCAGCGTCTCCGGTTCGGCCAGCGGGTCGGCGCCCTCGAGCCGGAGCACCAGATAGATCGTCCCGTCGTCGGCGAGCAGCCCCACCGGAATGCCGCCCTTGGCGCACCAGAGCGCGCAAGTGTGATGCGCCGAGCCCACCACCGCCTCGTAGCCGCCCATCACGCCGGAGAAATAGCACCAGCTGTCGACCATCTCGCCCTCGACCTCGATGCGCTCGGGCGCGGTCTCCGCCGAGGCCGCCGCGGCGAGCGCGACCAGGGGCAGGCCGAAGAGCGAATGCCGCAAACCGCCAGATGCAAGGAACATCGCCGCCTCCCGTCCACCTCGACGGGCGATACGGCGGGGCGGCGGTCGATGTTACTGCGCGGGGCTGCGATCGCCGAAAAAAGGCGGGGCGCCGAGCCGTTTCGGGAGGATCGCCCCGACGTTGGGCGGCGTGCATCTGCGCCCCATCCCGGCGGTGCCTCCAGAGCCGACGCAATTCGCCGCAGCGTTCAGGCGGATCCGAGGTCAGGAACGCGGGGGGCGCAGGCCGCGCCACCAGGGGTCGGCGCTGAGCGCGCGGCGCAGCCGCGTGCGCGTGGTCCAGGGTGCGCGGCGGATGTAACGCTGCGCCTCGGCGAGGCTCTCGCCCTCGAGGCTGCGCAGATAGGCGAGTCCGGCGGCCACGGTGAAGGCCTCTCCCGTCGTCGCGCGGAAGTTCGGCTCGAGATCGGTCCAGACCGCGCCGTCCCAGCCCTCGGCCGCGCACCAGGTCCCGACCGCCGCGACGACCTCGGGCATCCGGCCCTCGCCGCGGCCGGAGGCCTCGGCCCAGCCGATTCGGTGGAGCGGCGCGCGTTCGCGGGCGGCGAGGTCGGAGACCGCCGCGCCGAGCGCCGTGCGGCACGAGCGGATGACATGCGTGGCGCAGGGCGTGCCCTCGTCGGGGTCGAGGCAGACCACGAGGCTCATCCGGCGCTTGGGGCTGATGCGGCTGAATTCCATCGCCAGCCGCGGCCCGGCCCGCAGCGCCCAGTCGCCCGCCACCTTCGGCGCGAGATCGTCAAGGTCCCAGAGCAGTGACCCCCAGCCGAGGATGGCGATCCGCCCGGTCACGGGCGTGCCTGAAGCGGTGCAGCCATGGTATGCTCCTTCGCGCCAGGGGAGGGAATCGCAATGGCCGAGAAGGAGTACAAGACCGTCTGCAGGATGGGAAAAGATTCCAAAACTTACCACACCACCGGGGAGACGCTGCAGGAGGCGCGCGACAAGGCGATGATCTCCGCTATAGGCGACGGTTACTCGGAAGCGACCTGCAAGACCAGCGAGGCCTGAGTCCGCCTCACCACCGCGGACCTTCGCCGGCTACTGAGGCCGTCGGGGCCCGAGACCGTAGGCACGAGATCGGCGAGATCCCGGAGCAGTGACGCCTAGGAAGCGGACTCAATAGCTTTGACCCAGATGCGTGTTGCGGCGAGGGCTATGGCAGCCAGGAAGTTGGTTGCGTGCTTCTCGAAGCGGGTGGCGATGTGGCGGAACTGTTTGAGTTTGCAGAAGAACCGCTCGACCAGGTTGCGTTGCCTATAGAGCTCCTTGGGGACCGAGCGCTGGATGCGCACACGGCTCTGGGTTGGGATCTGCGCCACCCCGCCACGCTCGGCGACGAAGGTAGCGAGGCCCATGCTGTCATAGCCGCGATCGGCGATCACCATGGCCGGGGGCAGCGCCCCCAGCAGGAGCGGAGCCGTCGCCTTGTCCGAGGCCTGCCCGGGGGTGTTCGCCAGCTTCACCGGCAGGCCATCCTGGTCCACGACGGCGTGGATCTTGGTCGTCAGTCCGCCACGAGAACGGCCAAGGGCTTGATCCGCACCCCCCTTTTGCCCCGGCGGCGTGCTGGTGAGCCCGGATGATGGACGAGTCTATGAGCTGCATCGACTGCGGGGAGCGTGCCGCCAGTTCCTCGAATATCTTCAACCAGATGCCGCGCCGGGCCCAGCGGTTGAAGCGGTTGGAGACCGTGGTGTCGGGGCCGTAGTGCTCCGGCAGGTCCCGCCAGGGGGCGCCGGTCTTGAGCACAGAGAAAATGCCGCTCACCACCCGCCGGTCATCCACCCGCCGCTTGCCCTTCCCCGGCCCGGGCAGAAGCGGCCCGACAATCGCCCATTCCTCGTCGCTCAAATCGTATCCCGCCATGCTCACCTCCACTCTCTGGCGGAAATGAATCACGGCTCAGGACACATGGGAATCTGGAGGCTTCTGTGAGGTCGCGCGGTCAGAAGACGCAGGCGCAGGG
>NZ_DAIUBO010000176.1:0-8379 GCF_036846665.1 Amaricoccus sp.
CCTCGCCGAACTCCTGCCGGACGGTCTGGATGATGTCGTCGGCGTGGCTGTCGGTCTTGGCGAAGATCAAGGTTTTCGGCAGTTCCTTGCGGCCCGGGAAGATCTCGGGCCACTTGTCGCGGAAGGCGCGGATCACGGTGCGGATCTGGTCGAAGTTGACGACCGAGCGGTCGAGCTGGGTGGCGGCGTAGGCCTCCTCCTCGTCCAGCGTTTCCCACCGCTTGGCGCGGGTCTCGCGCTCGCGCCGCTCGACGACCTGCTGGGCGCGCAGGGTCTCGCCGGCCTGGGTGACCTGGGTGTCGATCAGATAGACCTCGTTGCCGACATTGACCTTGTCGGCGACGGCCTTCTCATGGGTGTATTCGCTCACGACGTTCTTCTGGAAGAAGCCGTAGGTTCGGGCGTCGGGCGTGGCGGTCAGGCCGATCAGGTAGGCGTCGAAATACTCGATGACCTGCCGCCACAGGTTATAGATCGAACGGTGGCATTCATCGATGATGACGACGTCGAAGAACTCGGGCGGCAGACGAGGATTGTAGACCACGGGCAGCGGCTCGCGGCGCTGCCAGGTGCGCTCGGCCGGGTTCTCTTCTTCGGCCGCGTCGTCCATGGGCTCGCCCTTGAGGGTCGCGTACATCCGCTGGATCGTCGAGATCACGACCTGGCTGTCGCCGGCGATGTAGGGTGATGTGAGGCGCTGGACGTTGTAGAGTTCGGTGAACTTGCGGTTGTCGTCGTTGGGCAGGAAGGCCATGAACTCCTGCTCGGCCTGCTCCCCGAGGTTCTTGGTGTCGACGAGGAACAGGATGCGCCGGGCACCGGCGTGCTTCAGCAGCCGGTAGACTTGCGTGATGGCCGTGAAGGTCTTGCCCGAACCGGTCGCCATTTGCACCAGTGCCCGTGGCCTGTCGGCCTTCAGCGAGGCTTCGAGCCGGTTGATCGCGGTGATCTGGCAGTCGCGCAGGCCGTCGGTGTTGAGGGGCGGCAGCGCCTCGATCCCCGCGCGGAACGACCGTGGGGCTTGCGCCCTGGCCTTGAGGGTTTCGGGGCGGTGAAAGGTGAAGACCTCGCGCGACCGAGGCCGCGGGTCGCGCGAGTTGGTGAAGCGCGTGATCTGGCCGGTGCTTTCGTAGACGAACGGCAACGGCGTTGCGTTCGAAACCCATTTCAACTTGGCCTTGGCGTAGCCCTCCGATTGCTCCTCGACCGATGTCAGCCGGGCACCCCAGCTGTCCGGCTTGGCCTCGACAACACCAACCGCCTGACGATCGGCGAACAGGACGTAGTCGGCCGGGCCGATATCCGTCTGATACTCACGGACGGCCACACCGAGGCCCGCGCTGAAGTCTAAGGCGTCCTTGTGCTGGACGGTCCAACCAGCAGCCTGCAGGCGGCCGTCGATCCGGTCGCGCGCGATCTGTTCGGGCGTCTGGTTTTCGGTTGGCGGCAAGCAGTCAGTCCTCTGAAGGGCGTATCGACCCATCATGGAACGTCGGCGCTTGAAGCGCAATCAGGAGGCGTGGAGTGTCATCACGAAAACAAGAATTCTGACCACACGCAATTCATTCCAGAGGAATTCACCGTCAAAACTAAATTCCATTCTACTCCGCAATTCTCTCAGCCGATATTTCTTTCGCCAGCGTCGTCCCCTTCGCCAGTCTCCGCCCCAGTGTCTCGACGAAGCCATTGTACCGCTCCTTGCCCTTGGCCTGCGCCGCCTCGCGCAGGTCGTCGGGTATTGGCGGGGTGGTGGTCAGCCAGAAGCGGATGAAGAGGGCCAGTGCCTCGCCGGAGATTTCCTGGTCGCGTTCGAGGCGTTCGAGGGCGCGGGTCATGCGGTCGAGGCGGCGGGTGATTGCGGCTTCGCGCTGGTCAGCGTCGTCGGGGGTGAGGAAGGACGCAAGGGCGGCCTCGACGATGTGGGTCTTCGGCACCCGGCGGCTGGTGGCCATGGCCTCGAGCCGGTCGAAGATGTCGGGGTCGAAATAGGCGTTCAGGCGCACCTTGGGCATCGGGGTGGCTCCTACAGGTCCATGCCGTCGTCGGGGTCCATCGCGGCCTGGCGGGCGACGGTGCGGAAGCGGTTGCGCAGCGCCCGGGCGCGAGCGGCATCGGCATCGCTGTCGTCGTCCAGGTTCGGGAAGTCCGGCTCCGGGGGCACACGCTGCGGGGCAACGTCCTCTTGCTCGGCCAGTTCCGGGGCGCGGCGGAGGCCGCCATCTTCCTCCCCCGCGCCACCCGCAGCCGTAGCCTGCGCCGGAGCTTCGATCGGGGCCAGTTGGCTCCAGTCGTCGGTCGGCAGACGCCCCTGCCGCATCGTCGCAGCCGCATCCGGCGGCGCGATCACCCGGGCCTTCAGCTGGGCGTCCAGGAAGTACCGCACCTTTCGCGCCCGGACCGGCGGGGCGCCGGAGACCAGGACGATCTCGTCGTCGGGCGGCAGCTGCATGATCTCGCCCGGGGTGAGCAGCGCGCGCGCCGTCTCCTGGCGCGAGACCATCAGGTGCCCGAGCCAGGGCGACAGGCGGTGCCCGGCGTAGTTCTTCATGGCGCGCAGCTCGGTCGTGGTGCCGAGCGCGTCCGACAGGCGCTTGGCCGTGCGCTCGTCATTCGTCGCGAAGGCGACGCGGACATGGCAGTTGTCGAGGATGGCGTTGTTCTGGCCATAGGCCTTCTCGATCTGGTTCAGCGACTGGGCGATCAGAAAGGCCTTGAGGCCATAGCCCGCCATGAAGGCGAGCTGGCTCTCGAAGAAGTCGAGCCGCCCCAGCGCCGGGAACTCGTCGAGAAGGAACAGCAGACGATGGCGCCCCGTGGTGGCCTCCAGATCCTCGGTGAGGCGGCGGCCGATCTGGTTGAGGATCAGCCGGACCAGCGGCTTGGTGCGCGAGATATCCGAGGGCGGCACGACGAGGTGCAGCGTCACCGGGCGCGGCCCCGCGACCAGATCGGCGATGCGCCAGTCGCAGCGGCCGGTGGCAGCGGCGACCACCGGGTCGCGGTAGAGGCTGAGGAAGGAGAGTGCGGTCGACAGCACGCCCGAGCGTTCGTTCTCGGATTTGTTCAGGAGTTCCTGCGCGGCCTGGGCCACCACCGGATGCGGCCGGTCGCCCAGATGCACCGTGTGCTTCATCGCCGTAAGTGTCGACGTGATCGTCCGGCGTGGGTCGGAGAGGAAGGTCGCAACGCCTGCCAGCGACTTGTCGCGCTCGGCATAGAGGACGTGCAGGATCGCGCCGACCAGCAACGAATGGCTGGTCTTCTCCCAATGATTGCGCCGTTCAAGCTGGCCTTCGGGGTCGACGAGGATGTCGGCGATGTTCTGGACGTCGCGCACCTCGCGCGCGCCGCGCCGGACCTCGAGGAGCGGGTTGTAGGCCGCGCTCGCCGCGTCGGTCGGATCGAAGCGCAGCACCGGGCCGATGCGGGCGCGCCAGCCCGCGGTCAGCTGCCAGTTCTCGCCCTTTATGTCGTGGACGATGGCCGAGCCGGGCCAGGTCAGCAGGCTCGGGATCACGAGGCCCACGCCCTTGCCCGACCGGGTCGGCGCGAAGCAGAGCACATGCTCGGGCCCGTCATGGCGCAGATAGCGCCGGTCCAGCCGTCCGAGGACAACGCCGTCCTCGCTGAAGAGCCCGGCCGCAGCCGCATCGGCGGGCGTCGCCCAGCGGGCCGAGCCGTAGGTGGTGACGTCATGCGCCTCGCGCGCACGCAGGACAGACAGGAGGATGGCGACGAGGATCGCCGCGAGTCCGCCGGCAGCCGCGATCACCGCGCCCTCGACGAAGACGGCCGGCGCATAGGCGTCGTACCAGTACCACCAGACGAAGAAGTCCCAGGGGCGGTAGACCGGCCAGCCGAAGATGTCGGTCAGGGGGGACCCGAGCGCGGGCTGGTGGCCGAGGCGGAAGGCCACCCATTGCGTCGCGACCCAGAGGAAGACGAGGACCACGAGGCTGACGATCAGGATCTGGCCCCAGAGTATGGCGGTGGCGGGAGAGGGATCGGGCCGTGTCCGGTTCATGGGCATTCCTTCCGGTCAGAGGCTGAGGCCGCGACGGCGGCCAAGGGTCCAGTCGATGCCGCCGCCCGCGCCGACCATGCCGCTGACGGACTGCCCGAGGTGGCGGTCGAGCTGCGGCACCCAGGGCACGAGGGAGAAGCCCAGCCCGTCATCGATCATGGCGAAGCGGCCCGAGGCGAGATCGAGGCGGCGGCGGTAGGTGCCTTCGACCGGATCGCCCTCCTGCGGCTTGAGGCGCCTGAGACCGGTGTCGGCGGAAATCCGGGTGGCAGCGCTGTCGATCTCGCGGGCACGCAGGGTGGCGAGGAGGTCGCGGGCGAAGACCACGCGGTTGCCCTGCCGCCGCGCCAGCCCAGCGGCGACCAGCCGCTCGGCGCGCTGGTCGAGCGCCTCGCGCACCTCTGCCCCGAAGCCCGATCCGCTGAGGGGCACGCGGTCGCGCGCAAGCTGCAGCCGGTCGAGCCAGGTTGCGCCCTCCGCGCCGACCTGCGCGGCGAGATCGAGATCGGAGCGACCGACGAGGGCGAGCCGCGCCCGCCCACTGTCCTTCGGGGCCCAGAGCCGCGTCTCGACGATCCCGCCCGGCACGGTGTCGCCGGTCGCCTCGATGTCCGGAAACCGCAGGTGATGGACGCGCCCATCGACGCCGTCGATAATCACGTAGGCCGTGCCGTGGTGATCGTCCTGCAGCCCGCGCGCGACGAGCCGCCCGATAACCGGCGCGGCGGGCGTGCCCTCGATCACGAAGTCCGAGGCCGGGCGCTCCGGCCCGCCGGCCATGGCGCGGTGCATGGTCTTGATGATGTCACCGCGCATCCCGAGGTCGCGCAGGGTTGCCTCGGCGCCTGGCTTCAGCTCCCAGACCGCGGGCAGGACCGGCAGGGCGAGGCCGAGCCGCTCGAGCTTCTGGGCGCGACCGATCATCAGGCGGCGCAGCTCGGGGTCGCAGGGCTCGGGTGTGCCGCGCCGCAGGTCGAGGACGCCGGCGTGGTCATCGGCGAGCGCGCGCATGTAGCGGTCGAGATCGGTCCAGCGCTCGGCGCCGACCTGGCGCGCCAGGTCGGTGGCGATCTCGCGCGCGCTGCGAGGACCGAGTTCCAGCCCGACCAGTTCCTCGGCCCGGGCGCGCAGCCCGTGGGCGATGTAGTCGCGCGAGATGACGAGGTCGCGGCCATCCCCGGCCTTGCCGCGCACCAAGATGTGGACATGCGGGTTGTCCGTGTTCCAGTGATCGACCGCGGTCCAGTCGAGCCGGGTGCCGAGGTCGCGTTCGGCGCGGGCCATCAGGTCGCGGGTGAAGGCGCGCAGGTCCTCGAGCCGGTGGGCATCCTCGGGCGAGACGATGAAGCGGAAGTGGTGGCGGTCGTCGGCGCAGGCGTCCGCGAAGGCGCGGGGGTCGAGGGCGTCACCCTCGCGACCGAAGAGATCGGCCTCCCGCCCGTCCTGGCCGACGCCGTCGCGCTGCAGATAGCCGATGTGCCGGGCGAGCGGGGCCGAGCGGTATCGCGTCCCGGCATGCCGGACCACGCGGGCCTTGACGACAACGCGGCGCGCCGCGCGGGTGAGGCTGGCGGCGCTGCGGGCGAAGCGGCCGCGCCCGATGGTGGTGCCGCGCCCGGCATTGCCGAAGCGGGACCCCGTGTGCCCGGCCTTGCGGGCCGCGCGCAGCACCTCGCCGACGAAGCGGGTGGCGCGACGGCCCGAGGGGCCATGGTCGCGGATACGGCCGGGGCGTGGGCGCAGGTCGTCGGTGCCGCGGGTCATGGCATCACCTCGCGGCCCCATGCGTCGGCACGGTAAAATACACTCGTGATCAGAGGCTTGCCGGAACTGCGAGCACGGCAGCCCCCCGTCTGGCACGGTGAAACCGGCCAGACGACAACCGCATGCCTGGCCACCGTGCCAGGCCTTTTATCTGGCGATGCTTCCCGTTGGTTCTGCGCCGATCTGCTGCCTTCCGCCAGCGCCACGTCATCACAGGCCGAACCGCGCCAGAGTGCGAAACCGGCGCTCATGGCGTCCTCCGGGTCTGGAGCGGCACGAAGAGGCCAGGAAATGCCGGTGGAACTTCACCCGAAGGCGATGACTCCGCATCCGCAGAACGCGCAGGCGCACCACCCGCGAAGAGCGGAGAATCGCGCCAGTCGGCCGTTACTGTGCGCGGCTGCGGCGGGTTCGGAGTCGGTGCTTCCCCGGTGATGATCGGCGCGAGGGCCGCGAGATAATCGCGGGTCTCGCGCGGCAACTGTCTGCCCGTAGCGAGGTGCTCGGCATAGCGGCCGGGGCCTGCGTTGTAAGCGGCGAGGAAGCCCGGCGAGCCGAACCGGTCGTACATCGCGCGCAGATAGGCGGTGCCCGCGAGGATGTTGTCGCGCGGATCGAACGGGTCGGAGCCGAGGCCATGGGCGGCCCGCAACTCCGCCCAGGTGCCGGGCATGACCTGCATCAGCCCCATGGCCCCGGCGCGACTGACCGCGCGCGGATCGCCCGCGCTTTCGACGGCGATGACGGCCCGGATCCAGTGCGGCGGCAGGCCGAAGCTATGCGCGGCTTCGGCGATATGGCGGTCGATATCGGGGACAGTGGACGCGGTCGGAGTGCCATCAGGCGACTGCGCAAGGATCGGTGCGGCTGCGGAGAGTGCGCCCACGATCAGCACCGCTGCTGCAGTGCCGATGCAGGGCAAGCGCGGGAAGATGGGTAACGCTCGGCGCATCGCGTCACCCTCCCCATGTCCGGATCGGGCGCGCCCGGGCGACTATGGTTGCTGCGTCGGTAGGGCCGAAATAACGGCCATCGAGGCTGTCCGGTGTCTCGGCCAGCAGGAGGAACAGCTGGTGCTCGGCCAGCGCTACGCAACCGTCCCATGCGGGCATCGGACGGCCGTGGCTGTCGGTCTCCATGGCCGTCGCGACAGTGTTGCCGTCGATCACGACCACGCTGCCGACGCGACAAACTTCGGCGCCCGGCAGCGCGGCAACGCGCTTCACTAGCAGGGTTGCCTGTGCGAGGTATCTGCGCTCGGCGACCCATTCGGCGTGTTCGGGCGGCAGCGCGACGGCGACCAGATCGCCGAGGTCCAGCGGACCCGGGGGAGCCAAGGCGTACAGACCGATCGGCAGGCTGGCGGACGCGTTCCAGAGGATGCGCGGCGGCCGGTCGGACAGCGCTGCGGCGATGAGCGCGATACCCGCGCCCGCGCCGAGAAGGGGCAAAACCGCGCCGTTCATGACGTCAGTCCGCGGCGCTTGAGCCAGGCGGCATGCCGCGCCGGCGTGTAGACGCGGGGCGTAAGCCCGGCGGTCAGGCGGTTGTGGACATGCCGCCAGTGGTCGGGGCAGACGTCCTCGGGGGCGATGGCGTAGCTTTCCACCTGTGCGATGGCTGCAAACGCAGCCTCGACCTTCGGCCAGCCGGACAGGCGCAGCAGAACCTCGCCCCCCGGCGTCACGAAAGGCACCGTCGTGCAGGGCGCACCGGGGACGACGGCGCGCAGGATGTCGATCCGGCTTTCGACCGTGCCGAAGTCGTTCGACGCCCAGCGGACCAGCGCGAAGACCGCGCCGGGATCGAAGGACACGCGCCGGTCGCGCCGCGTGAGGATCACGTCCTCGGCGATCCGGCCGAAACGGATCCAGCGCTCGATGCGGCCCTCATCCCATGTCAGGTCGACCGTGGTGCGCATGGCCTCAGCGTTCCGGACGCAGATAGGCGGGCGCGAGGGCCGCATGGCGCTTGGCGGGTGGCAGGGTCTCGCCCTGCCCGTCCGAGGTCGAGGTCTTGGTCCCGCGCGCGACCCAGGCCTGCAGGTCCTCGAGCGCATAGACGACCCGCCCCCCGATCTTGGAATAGCGCGGGCCGGTGCCATAGGTGCGGTGCTTCTCCAGCGTGCGGCCGGAAAGGCCGAGGAAGCGCGCCGCCTCGGGGGTGCGCAGATAGCGCGGCGGCAGGGCGGGGTTGGGATCGGGCATGGCAAAGGGCCTCCGGAAGTTCTGGCCCGTCGCGGGGATGCGGCGGACTACCGGGGGCCAGTGAAGCGAAGACCGGGGCGAAGGCGGGATGACGAAGATCGATCCCGAAAATCGTCACCCCCTGCGAGGGACGCCTCGGGCGGCATGGGATCGGCGTTGGCGTGGGGGATCAGTCGCCGCGCTTGCCGCGGCCGGTGGGCTTATGGCCAAGAAGAAGAGCACGATAGCCGTGTTCGGTGAGGTGGCGGCCATGGGCGATCAGGCGCGTGACCTGGGCCTTCAGCGGGCTCGTCTTCCAGTGCTCGCCGCGGACACGCTCCGCGCCGTAGAGATGCTCGGCGATGGTGCGCAGGACCGCCTGCGCCTCGCGCGCATCCAGCGCGC
>NZ_DAIUBO010000177.1:0-8291 GCF_036846665.1 Amaricoccus sp.
TGTAGCTCAGTCGGTTAGAGTGCCGGCCTGTCACGCCGGAGGTCGCGGGTTCGAGCCCCGTCAACCGCGCCACTATTTCAATGGCTTAGCCGGATTCGTGCCGGCCGGTTTCAACTTTCCCGGGCAGAGAGTCTCAACTTTTCGCCCCGACTTGTTCTCCCGAATGCGCCGACGGCCCCGCTTCCGGGCCTCGTCCGCCAGCTCGACGGCGGCCTGGTTGACCGGCAGATAGGTCGTCTGGAGATGCGCGGACGATGCCACCGTGTTGGCCATCTTCTGCGGGATCACGCTCAGGTCGGCCCCGCCCGACTGGGCCTACAAGGCGCCGGTCCGGCGCATGTCCTGAAACCGCCGCGTGTCCGCCGGGGACACGAGCTTGCGGATGTCCCGGAAGTCCTTCGCGAGGCTGTTCCTGGTACAGGCGGCACCGGTGCGCGTGATGAAGATCGGCGCGGACGGCAGAAGGTTTTTCGGTAGGGTCGCCACGTAGGCCAGAATGAGGGCCTGGGTGCGGCGGAACAGCGTTGCCAGCGCGTCGTAGGCAATGGCGATGATGCAAGTACTTTCGTCGCCAGGCCGCCTTCACGAGCCGGACGACCTCGCCCGCCTCCCAGGTCGCCGACCAGCCCTTCGGCGTTTCCCGCCGGATGCCGAAGCCCGGATCCTGTTCGGCGGAGCAGCGGTGCGTCGCGGCGGCCACGTTCCAGAGGGCACGCCAGATCTTCATCGCTCGGTGCGCCTCCGACACCGACTTCATGACGGTTGACCTGCGCTGGGAGCTGACCCAGGCAGCCGGAAGATTTCCACTGAGAAGTGCCCCATGTTCGAACGACCCCTGGCTGGCGAAGCAGGGGCAACGGAATGATCGACATGGCGTTGCTGAGCGTGATCCGACGGTGGGCGCTGCGGGATCGGCTTTCCATTCGGGAGATTGCGCGGCGGACGGGGCTGTCGCGGAACACGATCCGCAAGTACCTGCGGGGCGAGACGGTGGAGCCGGCCTTCAGGGTTCCGGGACGGCCGAGCAGGCGGCCGAGAAGCTGATCTACCTCGCCATCCGCGGGCACGGAGATACGTCGCGGACGGTGCGCGGGTGGCTGACCGCGGTCAAAGAGTTCGCCATCATGTTCGAGGAGCGCTCTTCCCGGTGCCGCGCCGAGAGCGGTCAGAGCGGAACCGGGCCGGTGGCCGATACACAGAGTTCCTGACAATCCTCTACCGGCAGACGGCTTCGTCCCGGTTCTCGGCACAGAACGCTTCGAGCGCCCTGGCAAGCTCGACACGCGCGCTGGAGTTCGCGACCGGCACCATCGTCATCCGCATGTCTCCCTGCTCCGAGCCGCCCTCGCCGGCCCCGCCGGGCGGGGTGCCGATCTCGACCTCCTGCATGCGAACCTCGGTGGCATCCGGCTCGAGGGGAATGGTGGCGGTGAAATCGGCCCGGTCCACGAGATAGGTCTCTCCGTTGCCTTCGAGCTCGTGAACGATTCTCGGGTCGTCTATCGCCAGGGCCTCGAGCACTTCGTTGTCGCTGCCGAGAAGTTCCAAGAGAACCGCCCGGTCCGAATGGCCGACCTGTTCGGAAGAGGATGGGGGCGCCACGACGATTTCGGTTTCTCTGATCTCCACACCGCCTGCGTCGCTGATCGTGCCCCGCATCACCACCAGCGGCCGGCTGCCTTCCTGCGTGGCCTCGAGCGGATCGAGCCCCGGCGGCTGCTCCGGAGCGAGGACCTGGGCATGGGCGGCGGCGGCCAGGGCGGCCAGCACTGTCGCGATGAAGACTTCCTTGCGCATCATGTCACCATGCTTCTCGCGCCAATACCATCTCAGGGCAGGTTGTCGAAGGTCCAGACGGCCCGCCGGCGCGATCCCTGGTCGAAGTTGAAGTCGCCCGGCGCACAGCTCGGATATCCCTGGGCGCAGGTGCTCATCAGATCCTGCCGATCGGCGACCCAGAACGCCCGGTTGTCGCTCGAACGGTTGAAGCTCTGGCACCGGCCGGAGGGCCATCCCTGCCGCGCCGCGTCATCCAGGCAGTTCGTGCTGCTGGTGTAGAGGTTCGGCCAGGGCGCGGGCTGCCAGTAACCGCCGTCGCAGCAATAGGCATCGGCGAGGCCGAACAGGGCGTGCCCGGTCTCGTGCATGAAGGTCCGGCTGCTGGTAGGTTCCGACGAGAAGATGCCGCCGCTCGCACAGTCGCGGAAGTTGGTCGCGTGAACGATCGCGCCGGAGTCGGCGAAGGAGGCGTCGGTCGCGAAATTCGATGGCGCCCGCAGGATGCACTGGTCCGAGTCGTTCCGGAACGCCTCGCCGGTGTCGCGGATATACCAGAAGTTCACCCGGTAGCCGTTCGCCGACATCAGCTCGTCTGCCATGTACGAGTTGAGCAGGGTGCCCTCGAGGTCCTGAAGGAAGGTTGCCTGGGAGGTGTAGCTGCGGCTGTCGCGAATGAACACGATGTCGAGCTTCTGACTCGTGCTGCCGTGGAACCAGATCGGCACGACCCGCCCCGGATAGTCGCCGACCGCGAACACCCGGTAGCCGGTCCAGCCCCGACCGCCGGCGGGATCGTAGGCATTGGCGCCATAATTCGTGGTCGCCCAGCTATTCGGCCGCGTATAGGTGCCGGACGGCTCGACCACCGCATAGCGCGCTCCGTTGCGCGGCACGAGGAACCGGCTGGTCGCGGTTTCGGCCTGGAACCAGAAGTCCGCCCCGGCATCGGTATTGACCTCGCGGCCGCCGTCCAGGTCGCCGAGCCAGGTCTGGCGCACGTCGAAGGTGCCGCGCCGGAAGACCGACGGCGCGCCGCCTGCTGCCGGGGTGTTCCATACGGTGTAGGCCAGCTGCATCCGGCCCGGGCTCGCACCGACCGCCTCGCGGAACTGCAGGGCCGCAACCCGGCCCTCACTCGTCACAGCGCAGATCTTGGCGCCCTTGCCGAGCGTGGCAAGATCGACGCGAGACGTGCCCAGCCGGGCGCCCGAGCAGGCGCTGAAGCCACCCGGCACGTCCTCGGGATAGGGGCCGCCGACGAAGGTGCAGGGGGATCCGGCACACTCGGTGCCGAGCCTCGCGTTGACGAGGATGTTCACCCGCCGCAGCCCGTCCGCGTCGTCGGCCTCGGCCCGGAAAGTGACCATCTGGTTCATGCTCGGGTGAAGCGGCGCATGGCTGAGGCGAATCCGCGGGATGCCACGGTCCCAGTCCTGTCCGATCCGATAGCGGAAATTGTTGGGGCCCGCGGGGTTGTCGTAGCCCATGAGGACAACTTCGGGCCGGCCGTTGTTGTTGAGATCGGCCGCCGCGACGCCCGCTCCTTGGCCTGAATCGCCTACGCCGTCGACCTTGACCATCGGCGACCAGGAGCCGACCTCGCCAGTCGTCGCGACATTGAAGGCAACGCGGTAACGGAACTGATTGGCTCCCTCCGGGGCGTCGTAGGCCATGACGATCAGGTCGAGGGTGCCGGACCGGTCGAAATCGCCGAGAGCGATCCCCGCGCCTTCGCCTGCGCCTCCCATCCCCGCGATCCGCCGCCAGTCCGACCATCCCCCCGTCGGGATGCCGCTTCCGTTCAGGTCCCGTCCGACCCGGTACCGGAACTCGTTGGCCCCCGCAGGCGCGTCATAGGCAAGCAGGACCATGTCGGGCCGACCATTGCCGTCGATGTCGCCGACAGCGATGTCGGCGCCTTCGCCGGCATCGCCGACCCCGGCCACCTGCGCGGAGCCGCTCCAGGACGTGGCGACGCCGTTCGCGTCGAGGTCGCGACCGACCTTGAAGCGGAAGTTGTTCGCGCCCTCCGGGGCGTCGTAGGCCATCAGGATCATCTCCGGGCGGCCGTTGCCGTCGAGATCGGCCACGGCGAGTCCGGCGCCGTCGCCTTCGTTCCCCAGGCCCGGGATCTGGACGTGCCCGGTCCACGACGCCGCCTGGCCGGTGGCGCTCAGGTTGCGCCCTACCCGGTAGCGGAAGCTGTTCGGCCCGGTCGGATCATCATAGGCCATCAGGATCATCTCGGGAACGCCGTTGCCGTCGAGGTCGGCGAGAGCGACACCCGCTCCGTCACCCTCATCGCCGACGCCGCCGATCTCCGTATGCGCCGTCCAGGCCTGCGGAAAGCCCTGAGCCGGGGGCGCGGCCGCCATCGACGCAATGAGGAGGACAGATGCTCGAAGATACATGGCCGCCCCGTGTGTTCGAAAATACGAATCAAGAAGACGTCCCAAAGATCATACATCACCCGCGAGAATCCAACTACAGCGAGATCGCGCGAACGCCCGATGGCGCGGTGCGTGCGAGGGCGGCGCATCTGGAAAGGCGGGCAGATCACGCCACTGGCGTGGTGCGCCGGAGCGCGACCATCTCCCGGGGTCGCGGCGCGCGCTTCACCAGCCCCGCTCCCCAACCGGGAGTTCCGCTCCCGGCCGGGACGGGCGCCGCCCTCGTCTGTGGCGGGACGGTCGTACCGGGAATATCGGGCCCCAGATGCGACCGCCCTGCGCCTGTCCCCCCACGAAACCAACCCTCGGAGCGATCTCGCGGACCGGAATCTTCGCACGCTCCCGACACAAGTCAGATCACACGCCACCTGCGAGATGTCCCGCAAGCTCTGACGACGGACACCGCGCACTGGTATACTTCGAGCGGTATTTAAGAACGAATCACGCGGCGGCTTCGATCCGGCGTTTCGTGGCACGGCGCGTTTCATAGACGATATCGCAAGTGGGAGGATCACCCATGCCGTTCGTTCGCAAGGAAATTCGCAGCCTCGGCGCGACGTGGAACGACACCACGCTCTGGTACGCCAAGGCGGTCGGGAAGCTGAAGGAGCGGTCCTTCACCGACCCCACGAGTTGGTGGTTCCTCGCCGCGATCCATGGCTTCCACCCGGTGGTCTGGACCGAGTTCGGCTTCATGGACGATAAGACCCCGATGCCCGCGCCCGACCTCCTCGCGCTCTGGTCGCAATGCCAGCATCAGACCTGGTACTTCCTGCCCTGGCATCGCGGCTACCTCTACGCCTTCGAGGAGATTGTCCGCAGCGTGGTCCTCGCCGAGGGCGGTCCGGCGGACTGGGCCCTGCCCTACTGGAACTACAGCAAGGATGCGGCGGCGCGGGTGCTGCCCGAGGCCTTCGCGGAGCAGACGCTGCCCGATGGAGCAGACAATCCGCTTTTCGTGCCGCGACGCTATGGCGACGGCACGCTGCCAATCACCATCCCGCCCTTCTCCGTCTCGCTGCAGGCGCTGAACGCCTCGACCTACACCGGGGGCGACGACGACATCCCGCCCGGATTCGGCGGACCGGAGACGCCCTTCCATCATGGACCTGAGACCCAGACGGCGAACGGCGCGGTCGAGTCGCTGCCTCACAACGTCATTCACGGGGACGTCGGCGGTGCAGAGCCGGGGACCGACCCGAACCAGTGGTTCAACCTCGGCCTCATGTCGATGCCGATCACTGCGGGGCTCGACCCGATCTTCTGGCTTCACCACGCCAACATCGACCGCCTCTGGACGATCTGGTCGGCGATGACCGGCCATGCCGACCCGACGGACGGCGACTGGCTCGATGGCCCAGCCGACCGCGGCTTCGCGATGCCGCTGAGCGACGGCACGACCTGGCAGTTCACGGCGAGCGCGGTCACCGACACCCGCGCCCAGCCGATGAACTACCGATACGACGACGAGACGCCACCGGTGCTGCCGTCGCGCGTCGCGACGCGCATGGCCGGGCTCGTTGGACAGGCGGTGGCGCCGACCGGTGCCGGCGCGGTCAGGGAGGTGGAGATGGCCGGCGGCGATCCCGAGCTCATCGGTGCGAGCGACGGCGAGGTTCGCGTCGCCGGACGCACGCGCGCGGAGGTGAAACTCGACGAAGCCGGCGTCGGGACGCTGCGGACGAGCCTCGCCCGGGCCGCGGCGGCGGGCGGCGGTGCGACGGAGGAGCCGGCGCGGGTCTTCCTCAAGGTCGAGGGCGTGCGCGGCACCGCCGATGCGGCGGTCTACTATGTCTTTGTGGACATCCCGCCCAATGCCCTCCCCGCCGACTATCCCGAGCGCCTCGCCGGCACCCTGTCGCTGTTCGGCGTGTCGGACGCCACCGCCGCCAGCGGCCCGCATGCCGGCAACGGCTTCAACCAGGTCTTCGAAATCTCCGGGATCGTCGACGCGCTGCACCTCGCGGGCGATGACCTCGCCAAGCTCGAGGTGCAGTTCGTGCCCTCCAACAAGGCGAGCGAGGCATCGAACTTCGCCGTCCGCCGCATCAGCGTCTTCAAGCTCGGCGAGTAGCGCGCGTGGTGCGCCCTCGCCCGCCCTCCCGGCGGCTCCGCCGAGGGCCGGCGCCTTGGCTCCTCGGCGCCGGCCTCCTCGGCTGGGCGATGATGGCCCTGTCCGGCGCGCACCACGCGCCGGTCGCAGCGATGGTCGCCCTCTGCTCGGGTGCGGAGATCGCCTGGCCGGTGCCCGGTGCCGGTGCCGCCGCTGGCCACCGGCCCGGGGCGATCGCATGGCTCACCATGCTGCTGGCGATGGCGCCCCTCCTGCGCATCGAGGTTGGCCTGCTCTGGGCCGCGGCGCTGCCCCGCCGACGCCTGACCGCCGTCGCTGCATTCGCCGGCGCCTATGCCGCGCCCTGGCTGGCGCTCGGCTTCGCGGCCCTCGCTGCTCCTGCTCCCGCGCCCGCCGCCCTCGCGTGGGGCGGCGCCCTCGTCGTCGCCTGGAGCTGCGCGCCGCTGCGGCAGCGCTGCCTCAACGCCTGCCACGCCCGCCCGTCGGTCCGCGCCTTCGGCCCCGCCATGCTTGTCGACGCCGGACGGTGGGGCCTGAGGACCGGCGCCCTCTGCGCCGCCATCTGCGGGCCGGCGATGCTCCTTGCCGCGAGCCTGCCCTACCATCTCCCGGCGATGGCGGCGGTGGTGTTGCTCGCCGCTGCCGAGCGCCGCCGGCCGGCCCGCCCGCCGGCATGGCGGCTCCCCCTCGCGGGCAAGGCCCCCTTGCCCTGGGAAGCGCGCATCATGTCCCCGCCGCCGAACCCGGCCCAGACCTGAGGTTACGCCATGCGCTACTTCATCAAGGCCTACTGCATGCACGAGTACGAGGTACGCATCCTCGAAGCAGAGGAGCAGGCGGGCACAGTCCAGGGCGACGTACAGGCTGGCTACACGAACGGCCTCGTCGTCGCGACCGCCGAAGATGCGACGATCGAACGCCTCGCCGGGCAGGGCATCGTCGTGCAGGCGCTCGGAGTGGTGCCGGAAGGGCCATCCGAGGGCGGAATGCCCGAGGCGGCACCCTCCACCGAGGCCGCGGCGGCAGCTGGCGAACCGGGGATCCGGGGCGGACCGGCGGCTGTCGACACGCCGAGCACGGCGCCGTCCTACTGGCTCGCACAGATCGTTGACGTCAGCGACGAGACGATGCACGTCCTTGCCGAGGCCGGCGCCGAGATCATCGAGCGCGACCCTTCGGGCCGGCTCGTCCTGCGCGCGGCCGATGCCGAGGCGCTGCGGCGCCTTCCCTTCGTCAGCGTGCTGCAACCCTACGGCGTTGCCGACGCGATGGCAACGGGCGCGCCGGACTTGTCCTTGGAGGAGGAGGCTGCCGACGACGCGGCGCCGGGCACGCGGCGCCTCTCGGTCCGACGGGCCGGGGACGCGGGTGCCAGGCTCGAGAGTGCCGCGGAGACCGGCCCGGTCAGCGCCGGCCGCTTCGAGGCGATCTGTCACGAACAGGCGGAACGCGACGCCGTCGCCGACCGCATCGCCGACCTCGGCGGTACCGTGGTCGTGAGCGCCGGCCGCGTCGTGCGCTTCATCCTGAATGCCGCTGACGTTGCGCAGGTCGCGGCGCTCCCGGGCGTCGCCAGCGTCGCGGCCGCCCGGCCGCCGCGGCTGCGCTGCGACCTGGCGCGGGTGATCGTCGGCCTCGAACGCGCCGGCGCGGTACCGGCGGCACTGCCCTACGACGGCGCGGGCGAGCTCGTCGGCGTCGCCGACACCGGGCTCGACACGAGCCACCCGGACTTCGCCGGCAAGGCGGTCACGGTCATCGCGCTCGGCCGTCCCGGCGACGGCTCGGACCCGGACGGCCACGGCACCCATGTCGCCGGAACGATCGCCGGCAGCGGCGCGGCCTCCGGGTCCGGGGCGCCGCTTCGCGGCGTCGCGCCGGCGGCCGACCTCTACTTCCAGTCGATCCTCGACGCCAATGGCGGGCTCCGCGGCCCGCCGGTCGCGCGCGGCGGCCTTGTCCAACCCGCCTATGACCCGGGGGTCCCC
>NZ_DAIUBO010000178.1:0-8143 GCF_036846665.1 Amaricoccus sp.
CGAGCCGCGGCCGGCCGGAATCCCGCGCCGCCACCGCCGCGATGGTCAGCATCACCGCCTGGCCCAGGTACATCGAGGCGAGGAAGCCGTGCATCAGCGGTGCC
The DNA here is from genome assembly GCF_036846665.1 of Amaricoccus sp. NCBI lineage: Bacteria > Pseudomonadati > Pseudomonadota > Alphaproteobacteria > Rhodobacterales > Paracoccaceae > Amaricoccus > Amaricoccus sp. The sequence continues at coordinate 105 of NZ_DAIUBO010000178.1, forward strand.
GGGAAGCTGTGCCAGAACTCCAGATCGAGCCCGACCGCCCCGGCCCAGATCACCCAGAAGAGCGGAATCGAGAGATAGGAGGTGATCGCGCCGAGAAACAGCACCTGGAAGCCGAGAAACCCGCGCGGCCCGAGGTCGGCGAAGAGGCTGCGCGGCCGGCGCATATGGGTGGCCCAGGTGATCGCATAGCCCTTGAGCCAGCGCGAACGCTGGCGGATCCAGGGGCCCACGCGGCAATTGGCCTCCTCCCAGGTGGTCGAGTCGATCATGTCGCAGCTGTAGCCGAAGCGCGCCAGCCGCATGCCGAGATCGGCGTCCTCGGTGACGTTGTGCGCGTCCCAGGCGCCGATCGCCTCCAGCACCTTGCGGCGGAAGAAGACGCTGGTGCCGCCGAGCGGGATCGGGATGCCGAGCCGCTGCACCCCGAGGAGGATCACCCGGAACCAGATCGCGTATTCCAGCGTGAAGCAGCGCGCGAGCCAGTTGCGCTCGGTATTGTAGAAATCGAGATAGGCCTGCACGCAGGCGACCTCGGGCGGGGCATGCATCAGATGCTCGACCACCGCACGGATCTGCGAAGGATCCGGCCGGTCCTCGGCGTCGTAGATGCCCACGATCTCGCCCTCGCAGAAGGGCAGGGCGTAGTTCATCGCCCGCGGCTTGGTCTTCAGCCCGTCGAAGGGCACGGTCACGACTTCGACCGTGGACGGCAGGCCGGCGCGCTCGATGGCGGCGCGGGTGATGGCGTCGTCCTCCTCGAGCACCAGCTTGATGTCGAGCAGGGCCGCGGGATAGTCCATCGCCGCCAGCGCATCGAGCAGCCTGCGCGCCACCGCCTCCTCGCGCAGGAGCGGCACCAGGATCGAGACCCGCGGCAGCTTCTTGTAATCGGCGATGCGCGGCGTCTCCGGGCCGGCGCTCCGACGGCCGCGCCGGAATCGCGCCAGGATCGCCACCAGCCGCAGGCCCGTCGTCATGGTATTGGCGAGCAGGATCCAGAGCATCAGCACCATGAGCGCCGTCACCGGCGCCGCCACCGCCGCGCCGGCCATCGCCAGCAGGGCGAGGAGCGGCCGCCAGTGCCCCGCCGCCGGTGGCCAGCCGCGGCAGCTGAATGGCTCCGGGCATCGGTCGCGGGCATCGTCGCGCAGCCGCGCCGCATGGGCCTCGATGATCACCCGCCGGATGTCGTCGGGCGCGGCGAGGGCGAAGGCGAGTCTCTGGCCGGGCCCCGGGCCGCTGCAGGCCGCCTCGGCCTCCGGGGCGGCGTCGGGATGGGTGATCGCGACGACCCGCGTTCCGCCGATCTGCCGCCAGGGCACGGCGCCGATCCGCAGGCAGAGATGCGGGTCGATCCCGGCCAGCAGCTCGGGGTCGGGGGGCGTGTCCCGCAGATCCACACGCCCGAGCCCGGATTGCCGCGACAGCGCCGCGGTCAGATCCTCCGGCGAGATGCTGCGGTTGGCGATCAGGATCCGGCCCAGCCGCTGGTCCTGCCCCGCCTGCTGGTCCAGCGCCGCCGCCAGGCCCTCCGCTTCCAGCACGCCCGCCCGCACCAGGAGGTCTCCGAGCAACACGCGCCGTTTCGCCGTATCCTTGCCCGGCGATTCCTCGTCGACCAGCGGAGTGAACGGCAGGACCTGAGCCATCACGAAACTCGCACTCGAAAAGAACTGCGAGATTGTTAAATGAAGTTTAAGAAAAGCTTAAGGTTATTGAAATGTAACCATTAATCACGCGCCCGATTGACGCGCCGCCATCGATGCGACGAAGCGCTCGAAGAGATAGAAGCTGTCCTGCGGTCCGGGGGAGGCTTCCGGATGATGCTGCACCGAAAACACCGGCCGATCGGCCATCGCGATCCCGCAGTTCGACCCGTCGAAGAGCGAGACATGGGTCTCGATCACGCCGGCCGGCAGGGTCTGGCTGTCCACGGTGAAGCCGTGGTTCATCGAGGTGATCTCGACCTTGCCCGTCGCCAGTTCCTTGACCGGATGATTCGCGCCGTGGTGGCCGTGGTTCATCTTGATCGTGCGCGCACCGAGCGCCAGCGCCAGCATCTGGTGGCCGAGGCAGATCCCGAAGATCGGAATGTCGCTCTGGTCGAGAACCTCGCGAATCATCGGCACCGCATAGGCGCCGGTCGCCGCCGGATCGCCCGGGCCGTTCGACAGGAACAGGCCCTCGGGATCATGCGCCAGCACCTCCTCGGCCGTGGCGCTCGCCGGAAGCACGGTCACGTCGCAGCCCGCCGAGGCGAGGCAGCGCAGGATGTTGCGTTTCGCGCCGTAATCGACCGCCACCACCCGCCGGGCCGGCCCCTCCCGGCGCGTGTAGCCGGCAGGCCAGGCCCAGCGCATCTCGTCCCAGCGGTAGCTCTGCGCGCAGGTGACGTCCTTGGCGAGATCCATGCCCGTGAGGCCGCGGAACGCCCTGGCGCTGGTGCGCAGCGCGGCGATGTCGAAGTTCCCCGAAGGATCGTGCGCGATCGCCACATGCGGCGCGCCCTGCAGCCGGATCGCCCGGGTGAGCCGGCGCGTGTCGAGCCCGCCGATGCCGATCCGGCCCCGCCGCGCCAGCCAGGCCGAGAGCGATTCGGCCGAACGCCAGTTCGACGGCGCGGTCGGACGCCATTTGACGACCATGCCGGCCGCCACCGGTTCCGCAGTCTCGTCGTCCTCGGGATTGACGCCGACATTGCCGATATGGGGGAAGGTGAAGGTGACGATCTGCCCCGCATAGGAGGGATCGGTCATGATCTCCTGGTAGCCGGTCATGGCGGTGTTGAAGCAAAGCTCCGCAACCGCTTGACCTGTCGCGCCGAATCCCTCGCCGTAGAAGATCTGGCCGTCGGTGAGCACGAGACAGGCCGTCGGCGGCGGCCGGTCGTCGTGCCGGGCGCCCGGCGCTCGATCCGTGTCGGCGGCTATCTGCGTCATGGTGCGAATCCTGTTGGCGGCGGGTGGAACCTAGGCCGCCCGATCGGGCGGGTCAAGCATGCTGACCTGAATGAAAATATAACAATAACAGAGACTTGAACAGGCCGGCGTGGCTTGCGGATAGAGGTGTGTCGCACTATATAATTAACCCTCGCTGCCTCGGAACGGCGTTACGCAAAGGTGCAGGATGATCCGAGAGAGACTCTCCGGAGACTTGAAGGAAGCGATCAAGGCGCAGGATCCGACCCGAATTTCGACTTTGCGCCTGATCTGTGCGGCCATCAAGGATCGCGACCTCAACACCCGATCCGACGAAGGCAGCGGCGGCATGCCGGAATCCGAGATCCTCGGCATCCTCGCCCAGATGATACGGCAGCGCGAGTCGAGCGCTGACGCCTATGACGAGGCCGGACAGGTCGACATGGCCGAGAAGGAACGCGCCGAGATCGAGATCATCCGGAGCTATCTTCCGCGCCAGCTTTCCGAAAAGGAAGTGAGATCGGCCATCGCCACCGCGATCCACGACACCGGCGCCGCCTCGATCCGCGACATGGGCAAGGTGATGGCGCATCTCAAGGCGCATCACACGGGTCGGATGGACTTCGCCCGTGCCTGTGCCTGCCTGAAGAACTCCTTCGGCTGACGATCGCCGGGGCCGCCAAAGGCCGGCGGCCCGAGCTTCGGAAGCGGACCATGAAGAAACGCCCGTTCGGACGACATGACTTCGGTCCGGTGGAGCAGGTCACGCTGGAAAGCCCTGACGCCGCCGTCTCGATCCTGAGCTTGGGATGCGCGGTGCGCGACTGGCGGATCGACGGAGCGCGCGGCAGCCTGCCCGTGGTGCTCGGCTTTCCCCGGCTCGAGGATTACGTGCTTCACGCCCGCGCCCATGGCGCCGTGGTGGGCCGGGTGGCCAATCGCACCGCGAAGGGCCGCTTCGAGCTGGACGGGAGGACCTGGCAGCTTGCGCAGAACGACGGCCTGCATCATCTGCACGGCGGTGCCGTCGGCCTCGACCGGCGGGTCTGGGCGATGGAGGTCGATACCGCGGCCGAGACCGTCCGTCTCGCCTATTTGAGCCCGGACGGCGAGGAGGGCTATCCGGGGCGGGTGGAATTCGCGGTGAGCTACCGCCTCGATGGCGCGCGGCTGGTCTGCGAGATGTCCGGCCGGCCGGACCGCCCGACCCCGATCAATCTCGCCCAGCACAATTACTACAACCTCGCCGGCACCGGGACGGTGCGCGACCATGTGCTGGAGGTCGATGCGCCCGATTTCACCCCCGTGGATGCCGAGCTGATCCCAAGGGGCGTGATCCGGAGCGTCGAGGGCACCGCGCTCGACTTCACCGCGCCGCGCAGCCTGGAGGAGGCGGATCCCGATGGGGCCGGTATCGACAACAATCTGGTGCTGCGCGCCGGCCGCGATCCGGGCGAGCCCGCGGCCAGGGTCCATTGCCCGCGCAGCGGCGTCAGCCTGAGGCTCCGGACCTCCGAGCCTGCGCTCCAGATCTATGACGGGGCCGGCGCCTCGGTCGCGGTTCCCGGCCACGAGGGCCAGATCTACGGCCCCTTCGCCGGGCTTTGCCTCGAGGCCCAGCATTTTCCCGACAGCCTGCACAATCCGGACTGGCCGAGCATCATCCGCACCCCGGAGCAGCCCTATCTCCAGCGGCTGGAGGTGGAGATCGCGCGCCGATAGCGGCCGCAGGCTCCGGGGCGGGGTGCGGGTCGCGATCGGGGCTTCGCTCAGGAGCGCCCCGGCCTTTCCCGATCGCGCGGCAAGCCCCGCTGCTGTCGTGCCGGGGTGGCATCCATCCGGATCCGGGCCCGATGTGCGCGCGCGCACATCGTGGTAATCGTATGAAATTAAACGATAAAGATTCTCACGTTTACCGGATCTTCACGCTGCACGACGTGACATCGTGATCGAAAGAAGAAGCGCATCCGGCAAAAGGACCGCATCCGGGCGCGCCGAGCGTTGCCATCCGGCCGAGGCCAGGCACCGCCGGGCAGCGGGGCGGTCGCACCGGGAACAATCGGCTCCAATGCGATCACTCCGGCGTCCGCACGGGCGGCGCTCCGGCTTCCGTCGCCCCCGGAGCGGTTCAAGGCCGCCAGTGGAGAAAATTGGCGATCAGCCGCAGGCCGGTCTTCTGGCTCTTCTCGGGATGGAACTGGGTGCCCGCCAGATTGTCGCGCCCGACCATGGCGGTGATCGTGCCGCCGTGGTCGGTGCGGGCGAGCACATGGGCGGGGTTCTCGGCGACAAGATGGTAGGAATGCACGAAATAGGCGTGATCGCCGGCGGCGATGCCCTCGAGCAGCGGGTGGGGCGCCAGATCCTCGAGCGCGTTCCAGCCCATATGCGGGATCTTCAAAGCCGGGTCCGAGGGCGCGATGCGCAGGACCTCGCCGGGGATCCAGCCGAAGCCGGGCGTGTCGAGCCCGTGCTCGCGGCCCCAGGTGGCCATCATCTGCTCGCCGACGCAGATCCCGAGGAAGGGCGCGCGCTCGCCGATGACGCGGGCCTCGATCGCCGCGAAGAGCCCCGGCCGGGCCATGAGCCCGGCGCGGCAATCGGCGAAGGCGCCGACGCCGGGCAGCACGATCCGCTCGGCATCGCGCACCGCTGCCGGATCGGCGCTGATCGTCACCGGGCCGGCGCCGGTCTCGGCGGCCATGCGCTGGAAGCTCTTCAGCGCCGAATGCAGGTTGCCGCTCTCGTAATCGACGATGACGCAGGTCATGGGCCTAGAGCACGCCCTTGGTCGAGGGAATGCCGGCGGCGCGCGGATCGGGCTCGACGGCCATGCGCAGCGCCTGGGCGATCGCCTTGAAGCTGGCCTCGGCGATGTGGTGGCTGTTGGCGCCGTCGAGACAGGCGACGTTGAGCGTCATGCGTGCGTTCATCGCCACCGCGGTCCAGAACTCGCGCACCAGCTCGGTGTCGAAGCTGCCGATCTTCGCGCTCGGGAAATCGACCTTCCAGACGAGAAAGGGCCGGCCCGAGAGATCGAGCGCGGCGCGCACCAGCGCCTCGTCCATGGGCAGGAGGCAGGAGCCGTAGCGGCGGATCCCCGTCTTGTCGCCGAGCGCCTCGGCGAGCGCCCGCCCGAGCGCGATGCCGATGTCCTCGACGGTGTGGTGGTCGTCGATATGCAGGTCCCCCGTGGCCCTGGTCCTGATGTCGATCATCGCGTGGCGCGCGAGCTGGTCGAGCATGTGGTCGAAGAAGCCGACGCCGGTGGCATTGTCGTAGGCGCCGGTGCCGTCGAGATCGAGCGCGACGGTCAGCGCGGTCTCGGCGGTGGTGCGGCTGACTTCGGCCTTGCGCATGGGGGGCTTTCCTTGGAATGCTGCTCGGGCGGTCTATAGACCGCCGTCGGAGCCGTTCCAAGCCCGGCGGGCGGCGTGTCCGGGAAGGGCCTCGTCGCGGCGGCTCGGAAGGAATCGCGATGTTTCTGGCGTCGATGGATTTTGCGCTCGGCGAGGACATCGCGGCCCTGCGCGATCTGGTCGCCTCCTGGGCGCAGGAGCGCGTGGCGCCCATGGCCGCCGAGATCGACCGCAGCAACCTCTTTCCCGCCGCCTTGTGGCGCGAGATGGGCGATCTCGGCATCCTCGGGATCACCGTGCCGGAGGCCGAGGGCGGCGCCGGCATGGGGTATCTCGCCCATTGCGTGGCGGTGGAGGAGATCGCGCGCGCCTCCGCCAGCGTGGCGCTGAGCTACGGGGCGCATTCCAACCTCTGCGTCAACCAGATCGCGCTCAACGGCAGCGCGGAGCAGAAGGCGCGCTATCTGCCCGGGCTGATCTCCGGTGCGCAGGTCGGGGCGCTGGCGATGTCCGAGGCGGGCGCGGGCTCGGACGTGGTCTCGATGAAGCTCCGGGCCGAGAAGCGGAACGACCGCTACGTGCTCAACGGCACGAAATACTGGATCACCAACGGGCCGGACGCCGATGTGCTGGTGGTCTATGCCAAGACCGACCCGGAGGCGGGCGCGAAGGGCATCACCGCCTTCCTGATCGAGAAGACCATGGCGGGGTTCTCGACGAGCAAGCATTTCGACAAGCTCGGCATGCGCGGCTCGAACACCGGCGAGCTGATCTTCTCGGATGTCGAGGTGCCCTTCGCGAACGTGCTCGGCGCGGAAGGGCGCGGGGTCAGGGTGCTGATGTCGGGGCTCGACTACGAGCGGGTGGTGCTCTCGGGGGTGAATGTCGGGCTCATGCACGCGGTGCTCGACCATATCATGCCCTACATGCACGAGCGGCGGCAGTTCGGTGAAAGGATTGGCGATTTCCAGCTGATGCAGGGCAAGGTCGCCGATCTCTACACCGCGCTCAGCACGGCGCGGGCCTATATGTACGCGGTGGCCGCGGCCTGCGACCGGGGCGCGGTGCGGCGGGCCGATGCGGCGGCCTGCGTGCTCTATGCCTCGGAGCAGGGCATGAAGGCGGCGGTGCAGGGCGTGCAGGCGATGGGGGGCGCGGGCTATCTCGCCGAGAGCCCGCTCGCGCGGATCATGCGCGACGCCAAGCTGATGGAGATCGGCGCCGGCACCTCGGAGATCCGGCGGATGCTGATCGGGCGGGAACTGATGACGGCGACGGAATGAAGGCCCCGAGCTCCGGCGGCGGCACGGCGCGGGTCCTGCAGGAGCGGGTGGAGGCCATCGCGCCCGGTCCGCAAGCTCCGGAGCCTCGCGCATGGCGGTGATCGCCTCCTCGGCCAGCCCGGCTTCGGCCGCGTTCCGCGCCAACCAGGCGACGCATCTGGCGGCGCTGGCCGAGATCGAGGCGGCGGCCGCCGCCGCGGCGGACGGGGGCGGGGCGGAGGCTTCGGCGCGGCATGTCGCCCGGGGCAAGATGCTGCCGCGGGAACGGGTGGCGATGCTGCTCGATGCCGGCGCGCCGTTTCTCGAGATCGGCGCGCTGGCGGCGCATGGGCTCTACGACGGCGCCGCGCCGGGGGCGGGGCTGATCGCCGGGGTGGGGCGGGTGGAGAGCCAGCCGGTGATGGTCGTGGCCAATGACGCCACGGTCAAGGGCGGCACCTATTATCCGCTGACCGTGAAGAAGCACCTGCGCGCCCAGG
>NZ_DAIUBO010000179.1:0-8078 GCF_036846665.1 Amaricoccus sp.
GAGCCGGTGCCGGCGGTGGTCGGCACCGCGACCACGGGCAGGGTTCCGGCCGGATCCGCCCGCCTCCACCAATCTCCGACATCCTCGAAATCCCACATCGGCCGGGTCTGGCCGTGCAGGAAGGCCATGACCTTGCCGCAGTCGAGCGCCGAGCCGCCGCCGAAGGCGACCACGCCGTCGTGCCCGCCTGCGCGCAGCCCCGCCAGCCCCGCCGCGACATTCTCCTCGGTCGGGTTCGGCTGGACGTCCGAGAATTCCCCCGCCCCGAGCCCCGCCGCCGCCAGCAGCCCGCGCAGGCGGCCCGCGATCGGCAGGCGGGCGATGCCGGGATCGGTGACGAGGAGCGGGCGCGCGATGCCCGCGGCCCGGCAGGCCTCGCCGAGCTCGGCGATCCGCCCGGCGCCGAAACGGATCGCCGTGGGATAGGTCCAGGTCGCATGCGGGTACATGGCTCAGAGCCTTCTGAGGTGAAAGGACTTCGGCCGCGTCAGGCTCAGGTAGCCGAGCGTGGACAGCGAGGTGCCGCGGCCGGTCTCCTTGCATCCGGTCCAGCAGAGCGCCGGGTCGAGATAGTCGCAGCGGTTCATGAAGACGGTGCCGGTCTCGATGCGCCGCCCGATCGCCGCGGCCCGGTCGGTGTCCCGGGTCCAGATCGAGGCGGTCAGGCCGTAGCGGCAGTCGTTCATCAGCGCGATCGCCTGCGCGTCGTCCTCGACCGCCATGATGCCCACCACAGGGCCGAAGCTCTCCTCCATCATCAGCCGCATGGAATGATCGACGCGGGTGAGGATCTGCGGCGCGAGATAGGCCGTCTCGCCGGTATCGGCGGGAAAGAGCCCCGCATCCACATGCGCCCGCGCACCCGCGGCGAGCGCCTCGGCGATCTGGCCGCGCACCGCATCGGCGAAGCGCAGGCTCGCCATCGGCCCGAGCGTCGTCGCCGCGTCGAGCGGGTTGCCCAGGCGATGGGCCGAGACCAGCGCCGCCGCCCGTTCCACGAAGTCCTCGAAGAGGCTCGCATGGACGTAGATCCGCTCGATGCCGCAGCAGCACTGGCCGGAATTGTAGATCGCCCCGTCCATCAGCGTCTCCACCGCGGCGCCGAGATCGGCATCGGCGCAGACATAGCCCGGATCCTTGCCGCCGAGCTCCAGGCCGATGCCGACGAAGGTGCCCGCCGCGGCGCGCTCGATCTCCTGGCCGCCGCGCACCGAGCCGGTGAAATTGACGAAGTCGAAGGCCCGCTCGCGCAGGAGCTCCGACGACGCCGCATGACCGATGAAGAGATTGCTGAAGAGCCCCTCGGGCAGGTTGGCGAAGGCCTCCGCCAGCCGCTCGCCGGCCAGCGGCGTCTGGCTCGCATGCTTGAGCACCACCGCATTGCCCGCGATCAGCGCCGGCACGATGGTGTTGATGGCGGTCAGGAACGGATAGTTCCAGGGCGCGACCACATAGACGAGGCCGAGCGGCTCGCGCGCGAGATAGCGCCGGAAACGGTCGCTGTCCTCGATCATCGTCGGCGCCAGCGAGGCCGCGGCGATCTCGGCCATATAGGCGGTGCGCTCGCGCACCCCGCCCATCTCGCCGCCGTAGCGCACCGGCCGGCCCATCTGCCAGGCGAGCTCGGGCACGATCGCGTCGTTCATCGCCACCAGCCGGGCGACGCCCTCGCGCACCAGGGCGATGCGCTCGGCGAGCGGCCGCGCCGCCCAGCGCGCCTGCGCCTCCCGCGCCGGGCCGAGCCGGGCCCGGACATGTTCGATCGGCTCGACCGGCCGCGCGGCATAGAGGCTGCCGTCCACCGGCGAGATGCAGCGGATTTCCTCCATGGCGCCGGGCCCCGCCATCTCAGGCCCGCTCGAAGCCGCGGGCGATTTCCCAATCGGTCACGCGCCGGTCGCATTCGGCCTGCTCCCAGCGCGCCGCGTGCAGGTAATGCGCCAAGACCTCCTCGCCGAAGGCCGCGCGCAGCATCGCCGAGCCCTCGAGCGCCGCGATCGCGTCGCGCAGGGTCTTGGGGATCTCGCGCGCCTGCCCGCCATAGGCGTCGCCGCGGAACTCGGGCTCGAGCTCCATCCCCTGCGCGATGCCGTCGAGGCCGGCGGCGATCAGCGCCGAATAGGCGAGATAGGGGTTGAGATCCGATCCGCCGACCCGGCATTCCACCCGGACGGACCTGGTGTCCTCGCCGACGATCCGGTAGCCGGCGGTGCGGTTGTCCGTCGACCAGACCGCCTTGGTCGGCGCGAAGGTCCCGGCCATGAAGCGCTTGTAGCTGTTGACGTAAGGTGCCAGGAACCAGGTGATCGCGCCCGCATGGGCGAGCACGCCCGCGAGATACTGGCGCATCAGCTTCGACATACCGTGCGGCTCGGCCGGATCGTGGAAGGCGGGCCTGCCGTCGAGCGTCCAGAGCGACTGGTGCACATGGCTCGACGAGCCCGCCGCCTGGGAGGAATATTTCGCCATGAAGGTGACCGAGCGGCCCTTGGACCAGGCGATCTCCTTGCAGGCGTTCTTGACCAGGACATGGGCATCGGCGGCCGAGAGCGCGTCGGAATAGCTGACGTTGATCTCCTCCTGGCCCGCGCTCGCCTCGCCCTTGGAGCATTCCACCGCGATGCCCGCGGCGTTCAGCCCGGTGCGGATCGCCCGCATCACCTCTTCCTCCTTGGTGGTCTGGAAGATGTGATAATCCTCGTTGTAGGGGCTGACCGGCGCCATGCCGCGGTATCCGGCGGCATGCAGCTCGCCGTAGGAATTGGCGAAGAGGAAGAATTCGAGCTCCGAGGCCATCATCGCCTGCAGCCCCGCCTCCTTCAGCCGCGCGATCTGGCGGCGCAGCATCGCGCGCGGCGAATGCGGCACCTCCGCATGGGTGTGGTGGTCGAGCACGTCCGCCAGCACCAGCGCCGTGCCCTCGAGCCAGGGGATCCGGCGCAGCGTGGCGAGGTCGGGGCGCATGACGTAATCGCCGTAGCCCGCCGCCCAGCTGGTCGCGGCATAGCCGGGCACCGTCTCCATCTCGAGGTCGGTCGCCAGCAGGTAGTTGCAGCCATGGGTCTCGCGATGGGCGCTCGCGAGGAAGAATTCCGCCTGGAAGCGCTTGCCCATCAGCCGGGACTGCATGTCGACGAGCGCCACGATCACCGTGTCGATCGAGCCCGCGGCGACGGCCTCCTCCAGCTCCGGAAGCGTCAGTTTTCCCTGCATTCCCAGCCCCTCGAGGCATGTCGCGCCACGCCCGGCCCCTTTGGGACGCTAGCCACGCGCCCCCGTGCTGGCAACAGAATTCGGCCCCGCGCCGGGGCGCGGGCGGGCGCTGCCCGTGCTGGCGCATCGGCCCGGGTCCAGGGCCCGATCGGTTCACGCGGAGGGCCGTATCAGAGGCAGACGCCGCCGATCACCACGCCGCCGTCGCCGCCGTCGTCGCAGGGCGTCAGCACCACCGGGCTCGCCGCGGGGCTCGGCGGCGGCGCGTCGCGGGCGGGCTCCCGCCCGCCGCATCCCGCAAGGAGCGCGGCCGAAGCCAGAAGCAGGACAGGCCCGATGCGCATGCGGTCTCTCCTTGTGGTTGCGGCGCCCGACCCTCGCAGATCGCTCCGGCTGAAATCAAGGCGAAACTGGCCCGCGATGCGTCAGGGCATCGACCCCCATCAGCAGCGCCGTGGTGACGCTCGCGGTGACGAGGATCGCGACCACGCCCAGCACCAGGGCGGCGACCACCACGGCGCCGTCCCGCTCCACGAGGCCGATCCCGGCGAGCAGCAGCGCGATCGCCGGAAGGTAGGAGCTCAGCGGGATCGGCGCGAAGAGCGCGACGGCCACGAGGAGCAGGAAGACCCCCAGGCCGCGCTCGGCCCGCGGCGTGAACATCGCGGCGTAGCGCGCCCGCACGATGCGCTCGATCGGACGCATGAGCGGCCCGAACCAGAGCACCCTTCGCTGGAACCGCTTGCGGCTGATCCGGCGCCGCATCACCCAGTCCGGCAGCCAGACCTGCGGCAGCCCGAGCGCCATCTGCCCGGTCAAGAGGATCAGCGGGATCGCGGTGACCATGTTGGAGCCGATCGGCATCGGTAGCATGCTGATCAGCGCGAAGAGCACGATGCACCAGCCGAAGGAGCGATCGCCGAGGCCGCGGATCAGCTCGCCCAGCGACATGTCCGGCCGGCGCTCGGGATCGCGGGCCGCGCGCACCAGCCGTCGCGAGAGCCCCCGCCGGATGGCATTGCCCAGGCGGATCATCGGCGCGGGCCCCGAATTCCCTCGATCACGATCCAGCCCCTACCTCCGCCCCGGCGGCGCACCCTTCCCGGCATTTGCCGGCGTCGCGGCAACGAAGGCAAGCCCGGCAGGAGCGCCGCGCCCGGGGCTATTGCATTTGGGTTTCATCTTTCTCTCCGGCCGGCCCGCCCCAGGGCGAGGCCAGCACCCGGAGGGGCGGGGCGGCGGTGCCGGGCCTGCCCGGAGGGAGTCGCCCCGCCGGATGCAATTCCCCGGGGGCCGCGCCCCGGACCGGCTCAGTTGGCGACCGGGGTCGCCGAGGCGCCGAACATCACCGAAGGCAGCCAGAGCACGATCTGGGGGAATTCGAAGACCAGCGCCACGGCGAGCACCTGGCAGAGCACGAAGGGCACCACGCCGCGATAGATGTCGAGCGTGGTGACCTCGGGCGGCGCCACCCCCTTGAGATAGAAGAGCGAGAAGCCCACGGGCGGCGTCAGGAACGAGGTCTGCAGGGTCACCGCGAAGAGCACCACGAACCAGATCAGCGGAAAGCCGAGCTCGGTGATCACCGGGGCGACCAGCGGCAGGATGATCAGCGAGATCTCCAGCCAGTCGAGGAAGAACCCGGCGACAAACGCGATGCCGAGGATCACCAGCACGATGCCGTTCGGCCCGAAGGGGATCGAGCGCAGCGAATGGGAGATGAACTCGTCGCCGCCGAGCTGGCGCAGCACCACCGCGAACATGGTGGCGCCGAGGAAGATGCCGAAGATGAAGGCGGTGGTGGTGGTGGTCTTGAGGCAGACGTCCTTGAGCGTCGCGAAGTCGAGCTTGCGGTTGGCGAGCGCCAGCAGCGTCGCGCCGAAGGCGCCGAGCCCGGAGGCCTCCGTCGGCGTGGCGATGCCGAAGAAGATCGAGCCGAGCACCGCGAGGATCAGGAGGAACGGCGGCAGCACCGCGAGCAGCGTGTCGAAGATCAGCCGCCCGGTGATCGGCTGGAGATTGCCGGGCTTCGGCGCGACGCCCGAGAACCGCGCCGCGACCAGCACGAAGAGCACGTAGATCAGCCCCAGCAGCAGGCCGGGGACGAGCGCGCCGAAGAAGAGCTCGCCCACCGACATCGAAAGCTGGTCGGCCATGATGATCAGCATGATCGAGGGCGGGATCAGGATGCCGAGCGTGCCCGCCGAGGCCACCACGCCGCTGGCGAAGCCCTTGCCGTAGCGATGCTCCATCATCACCGGCATGGAGAGCATCGCCAGCAGCACCACCGAGGCGCCGACGATGCCGGTGGAGGCGGCCAGCAGGATGCCGATCAGCCCCACCGCCAGCGCCAGCCCGCCGCGGAACCGTCCGAAGAGCTGCACGAAATTGGTCATCAGCTTCTCGGTGACGCCGGAGCGCTCCAACATCAGCCCCATGAAGACGAACATGGGCAGGGCGACGAGTATCCAGTTCGACATCTGCGCGTAGATGCGCTGGACGAAGATGCCCCAGATGCGGAAATCGGTCAGGAAGAAGGTGTCCCAGCCCAGGACCTCCGAGCCGAAGACGCCGATGATCGAATAGAGGATCGCGGTGCCGGCCAGCACCCAGGCCACCGGAAACCCGGTGAAGAGCAGGGCGATGAAGGTCAGCAGCATCGCGATGACGATGAATTCGTAGGTCTCGAGCATGGAGCTTTCCCGCGATGCTGGTTCCGGCCCGCGCCGGGCTCAGATGTCTTTCGGCGGCGGCGTGCCGAAGAGGAACGAGGTCACCCGCAGCAGCCGCGAGAAGGCCGCGAGCCCGAGATAGACGAAGGCCAGGATGATCACCGCCTTGATCGCCCAGCGGTTGGCGAGGCCGCCCGGCGCCGCGGAGACCTCGTTGAGCTCGTAGGCCCGGAGCACGAAGGGCCAGGCCTGCCAGATGATGATGACGCAGAGCGGCAGCACGATCAGCGCCAGCCCGAGGAACTCGATCCAGGCGCGCGTGCGCCGCCGGAAGCGCTCGGCGATCACGTCGACGCGCACATGGCCGTCCTGCTGCAGGGTGAAGCCGATGCCGAGCATGAAGCCGATGGCATAGAGATGCCATTGCGCCTCTTCCATGGCGATGAAATTCGTGCCGAAGACGTAGCGCAGGGCAACGTTGATCACGATGAGCAGGATCAGGACCACCCAGATCCAGTTGAAGACCGCGGCCAGCCCGGCGATGAAGCGGTCGATGGCGTCCGACAGCCGGGTATGGGGAAAGTCGAGCGCATGGCCCCGCGCGCCCGCGGATTCGACGGCTCCCACATCGATCTTGAATTCCGGCATGCCGCCCCCGCCGCTCGCTCGGTGGGACCGGCCCGCGACCCGGGCCGGCCGGTGGTCCTCAGCAATCCCTGCGGATGCCGGTCACTGGGCCTCGTAGACGTTCTCGCGCAGCCAGTCGCGCGGGAGATAGCCCTTCTCCTTCCACGGGGCCAGTTCCTGCTGGAACTCCATCATCGAGGCATAGACCTTGCCGAACTGCGCGTCCTCGGCGGATTTGCGCTCCATCACCGTCTTGGTCGCGTCGTAGAAGGCCTTGAGCGTGGCGTCGTCGTACTGGCGGACCTGCACGCCCTCGGCCTCGAATTCCTTGAGGATCGCGCCCTGGAGCGCCTCGGCGCGGGCGATGGAATAGGTCATGCCCGCCATGCAGGCCCCTTCGAAGAGCGCCTTGGTCGGCTCCTCCAGCCCGTTCCAGACGTCGAGGTTGACATAGAGGAACTGGTTCGTGGAGGGCTGGTGCCAGCCGGGCAGGTAGTAGTTCTTGGCGACCTGGAAGAAGCCGAGCTGCTTGTCGACCGTGGGCAGCGAGAATTCCGTGGCGTCGAGCACGCCGGTCTCCAGCGCCTGGTAGAGCTCGCCGCCCGGCAGCAGCGTCACCGACATGCCGAACTCGCCCATGATGTCGCCGCCCACGCCGGCGGCGCGGAACTTCATGCCCTTCAGGTCGTCGACCGAGGTGATCTCGTTCTTGAACCAGCCCGCCGCCTCGGGGCTGATGGTGCCGCAGGGGATCGGATAGACGTTGAAGGGCGCGAAGGTC
This sequence comes from Amaricoccus sp., assembly GCF_036846665.1. Lineage (NCBI taxonomy): Bacteria > Pseudomonadati > Pseudomonadota > Alphaproteobacteria > Rhodobacterales > Paracoccaceae > Amaricoccus > Amaricoccus sp. The sequence goes on from NZ_DAIUBO010000179.1 coordinate 7,294, forward strand.
TCGTTGAGCAGCTCGCGGCCGCCGTGGAAATACATCCAGGCCATGAAATCGGTCGATTCGAGGCCGAAGGGCGTCGCCCCGAAGAGCGCGGAGGCCGGCACCTGCCCGATCTCGTAGCCCATCCAGGAATAGCCCGCGTCGATCGCGCCCGTGGAGACGTTCTCGAAGATCGAGAGCGCCGGCACCACGGTGCCCGGCTCGGCGATCTGCAGGGTGATGTTGCCGTCGGACATCGCGCTCAGCTGCTCCGCCACGAAGGGCAGCGTGTCGCCCAGCGCGGTCAGGGTCGAGGCGAAGGAGATCGGCACCTGCCAGCGGATCCTCTCCTGCGCGCCGGCCGCCCCCGGCAGGACCGCCGCCGCGGCGACGCCGGCGATGGCCGTGGCGCCCAGAAACTTCGAAAACTCGGACATTTAACGCATTCTCCCTGTTGTTCTGTAAGTCATGCCGTCCAATAGAAGCCGACGAATCCCGAGTCAACGCCCGCAACTCCGGGATCCGGCCGGCTTCCACGGCCTCCATGGCGCGGATACGGCTCGCCGCACCGCGCCGGGACGCCACACGCTACCATTTTTCTACTTTGCATCAACAACTAATACCGCCGTCGCTTTCCCCCGACTGCCGGCGCGGTTCCGGGCCGGATGTCGGGAGGCGGCGGCTTCCCGGTCCGACACGGGAATTGTATCCGGCAAAGGCACCCCTCCGCTCGAGTTCCGGGCGCGCCCGACCCCACCTTCCCGCCCGGCGGGCACCGCCGGGCAGCGCCCGCCCCGCCCCCAGGCGGG
>NZ_DAIUBO010000180.1:0-8030 GCF_036846665.1 Amaricoccus sp.
GCGCCCCCGCCGGTCCATCTGCGCCGGCGTCGCCAGCCCGAAGCCTTCGCAGCGCTCGATCTCGCCGGAGGCGATGCCGTCGAGGGCGATGGCGACGGCCCGGTCGACCGCCTCGGCCACCGGCGCGTGCCGACCGTCGAAGGGCACCACCCGGACGTCGCTCACCTCGGCGGTGAGGCCGATGCGCAGGGCGGTGATGTGCTCGACCCCGATCTCCACGCCGATGAAGCAGGCGCCCTCCGGGACGAGTTCGAGGAGGATGCCCGGCCTTCCGGCGCGGGTCGGCTTCGGCGCATCCTCGGCAACCTCCCGCACCAGCCCGTTGCCGACGAGCTCGGAGATGATGTTCCCCGAGGACGAGCGGTTGAGGCCGAGCTGCCGCGCGAGATCGGCGCGGCTGAGCTGCCGGCCGGCGAAGATCGCCTGCAGGGCGGCGGCGACATTGGCCTGCCGCACGCGGCGGGGAGAGCTGGAAAGGGAGGAGAAATCGCTCATCGCTGCGGTCGCTTGCCTCGCGGCTCCTCTTTCGGCGGACCGGGCGCGGTCAGGCCCCCGCGTTGGTGGCGTGCCGCCTCTGCGCCTCTTGCCACTTCATCTCGATGAAGGTCCTGGCATGGGCCGCCAGCCGATCGTTGTCGGTCCAGGTATCGCGCCAGATGCCGCAGACAAGCGACAGGCCCTCGTCCACGATCGCGGTCGAGAAGCTCTCGAAGACGATGTCGCGGTCGTAGCCGATGTCGATCAGCGCCCCGAAGACCGCATCGAAATCGACGGTGCCGGTGCCGAGATAGCCGCGGTAGTTCTCGCCGATGTGGTAATAGCTGACCTTGTCGCCGGCGAGGCGGATCGCGGCCGCGGGATCGGCCTCCTCGATGTTCATGTGGAACGAGTCGAGATGCAGGAAGACATCGTCGCGCCCGGTGTCGCGCAGGAACCTCAGGCCCTGCGCCGTGGTGTTGAGAAGGTTCGATTCGAAGCGGTTGACCACTTCGAGCACGATCTCGACGCCGCAGTCCTTCGCCACCTCGGCGGTCGCGGCGATGGTCTCGGCGCTGTTCATCCAGCCCCGCCGGGTCGGCTGGCGGGCGTATTTCCCGTGCATGGAATAGAGGATGCCACCGAGCCGGATGCCGCCGATGTCGCGAACCGCCTTCACCGCATCCGAGAGCAGCGCCTTGCCCTTCGCCACCGCGGCCGCATCCTCGCTCGAGACGTCGGCCTCTGCCGGGAGTCCCATGGTCACCACGATCTCGATGTCGAGGCCGCGCGCCTTCCGCGACAGGCGGTCGAGGTCGAAGCGCTCCGGGCGGAGATAGGCGAATTCGATCATCCGGTAGCCGTGCTCGGCCGATTTCTCGAGGGCCATCTCCAGGCCGTCCTGGGTCTGGCCGCCGGTCCACACGAACGAGTGGATCCCCAAACGCCTCATGGTCCGATTCCCTCCCGTCCGGTCACCCGGGAAACGAGATACACTGATTTGATGCTTATCACAACATATTATGTCACACGCCGGGGCCGCCGCCCTGCACCAGCCATCCAATGCGCAACAGACCACCGTTTGGACGCAGGTTTAGCGATGAATCCCGGCATCAGGACACGAAATCCTGTTTGTGCTGCAACGCAACAAACTGCATGCGCGAGACCGGCTCTCAGGGTTCGGCCAGCAGTTCCGCGGTGACGTCGTCGGTGATCAGGACATCGACGAGCCCGCGCCTCGTCGCCGCGCGGATGATGTCGACCTTGTGCGGCCCGGCGGCCGCGAGGATCTTCCACGGGATCGCCGCCAGCATCTCCAGATCGACGCCGATTGTGCGCTGGTTGAGCGGATGCGGGATCTCGTTCCCCTCCTGATCCAGGAAATGCCCCAGGAGATCGCCCACGGCCCCCGCGGCGGTCAGGTCCCTGGGCGCCACCTCCTTCGGCAATCCGTTCGAGACCAGATAGGAGCGCGGCGAGACGTCGCCGACGACCAGGACCGCGGCGTCGAGCGCCCGGCATTTCTCGAAATGGCTGCGGAAGATCTCCTGCGAGAGGAAGACGTCGCGGTCCACGCCCTCCGACAGATAGATCGGCGCTGCGAGCAGCGAATAATGCGCATCGAAGCGCTCGGCGAAGCCGGAGGCGATGCCGAAGGCGTTGAAGGAAGCGCCGGTCGTGGTGCCGCCGATCATCGAGACGATCTCGAGGCCCGGCTGGGGCTGCCGCGCGATCCTCTCGGAGGCGCATTGCAGCGTCATGCCCCATGCGACGCCGATCTTGCTCCAGGACCCGGCCTTCAGGCACTCGACCAGGTATTTCGCAAGGGCCGCACCGGCGGGCACGTGGCAATCATAGGCGTCGCGATGCGCCGGGGCGACGAGGACCTTCTTCACCCCGAGGTCGGCCTGCAGCCGCTCCTGGAGCTCGAGCCGCGCCAGGAGGGGCGACTCGATCTGCACCTTCACGATGCCGAGCTGCCGCGCCCGCTGGATCGCCTGATTGACCCGCAGCCGCGTCACGCCGAGCGCCCTGGCAACCTCGGCCTGGGTCATCTCGTTGACGAAATAATGCCAGCACACCTCGCTCAGGAAGGCGTCGCTGTCGTCATGCGCGTCCGGGGACATGTCGGGACCTTCCCGTTTTCGGAGGTGGCGCGGTCGCGGCTGGTTCGTTCAGAATGCACATAATACATCTGCATCACAACCATTGCAGATGCAAATGCTCTTGCATCGAAGAGCATACACCTGTTTACTGGAGCGGTGGGCAAGGGTGCGTTTCTTCCCCTGCCCGAAGGGCGCCACTCGCGAGGAGTGGCGTCACCGACCAGGGAGGAAGTCCATGAAAATCGCATTGAGGTTCAGCGCGTCCGTGCTGGCGCTCGCGCTGGCGACCGGCGCCGTGGTCGCGCAGGATCTGCCGATCGAGAATGCCGAATGGTGGCAGGAGGCCGGGGCGCAGTTCGACGGGGTGACGCTCCGGGGCGTGACGGAATCGACGCCGCCGTCCAACTTCATCTCGGACGTTCTCGCACCGAAGTTCGAGGAACTGACCGGCATCGGCGTCGACATCGAGACCACCTCCTGGGACCAGATGTACGACAAGGCCATCAAGGACATGGAAGCCCAGACCGGCATCTATGACATGGTCTATATCGAGCAGGACATCATCTATTTCTACCTCGCGCGCGACTTCCTGGTGGATATCACCGCGGCGCTGAACGAGAAGCCCGAGCTGAAGGCGGCGAATTTCTCGGAGGAGAACTTCACCACCTTCGCGGACAACTTCCGGGGCGACAACGGCGACCTCTTCGGGATCCCGATGGAGGCCTTCATCAAGATCTATCTCTACCGGACCGACCTGTTCAACGATCCGGACGTCCAGGCCGCCTTCGAGGCGCAATACGGCCGTCCGCTCGCGCCGGCCACGACCCACGAGGAATACACCGAGATCGCCGAGTTCTTCACCCAATGGGGCAAGGACCACGACATGGATCTCTGGGGCACGACGGCCCAGGCCCATACCGGGCACCCGGCCTCCTGGTACGAGTTCTTCGAATCCGTCGCGCCGACCTTCGGCGTCTACAACTGGGGCATCGACGCCGGGAACAACTACGCCGCTTCGGTCGAGAACGGCGGCAGCATGAACTCGGACACCGCCAAGGAGGCGCTGACCTGGTGGCTCCACCTGCGCGACATCGCGCCGCCGGAATCGGTGCAATCCACCTGGTCCGAGACCGCCACCACCTTCGCGGCCGGCCGGGTCGCCCAGGGGCTGATCTACGGCGAGAACGCGGCCTGGATCGCCTCGGACGAATCCCAGTCCAAGGTCGTCGGCAACGTGGGCGTGGCGCTGCCGCCCCTCTCCGACGGCGTCATGGAAGCCGCCGAGAGCGGCGAGGGCTATGTCGGCTACTACGACGGCGGCGCCTTCGGCCTGCCGGTGACCTCGGGCAATCAGGACGCCGCGCTCCTCTTCCTGCAGTTCATGGCACTGCCGGAGGTGCAGGAGGCATGGGCCGTGGCCGCCCCGCGCATCACCCTGACCTCCACCTATGACGCGCCGAGCGTCCAGGCGCTCGACGCGGAACTGGGCGGCTACTACTCGATGCTGCGCGACGACGGCCGCCTCTTCAAGGGCGCCCCGCCCTATCCGTTCCACCGGCAGGTGATCGAGGCCACGGCGCCGACCTTCTACCAGATCCTGACCGGCGATCTCTCCGTCGACGAGGGGTTGGACATGATGGCCGCCCAGGCCGAGGAAGAGCTGAGCAACCTCGGCTACCGCCAGTAGGCATCCTCCGCAGATGCGGGTCGCCGTTTCGCGGCGGCCCGCCCCGCGCCGCCTCGGCGGAACCCGAACAGCCCGTGCATCGCAACCAGGGGGGTCAGGCAGATGCGATCCAACAGACTCGGCTGGATACTGCTCGCTCCGACGATGATCATCCTCTTCCTCTTCGGCGTGGTCCCCTTCCTCTACATCATCTGGCTGTCGTTCCATCAGTGGAACCCGGCCGCGGTGAATCCCGACATCATCTTCATCGGCGCCGACAACTTCCGGAAGCTCGTATTCGACCCCGGCTTCCTCGCGTCGCTCGGGGTGACGCTGGCCTTCGTGACCTTCGCGGTGCTGAGCGAGCTGGTCATTGGCTATCTTCTCGCCCAGGCCTTCATGAAGGATTTCCCGGGCAAGGCCTTCTTCCGCACCATCCACACGCTGCCGCTCATCATGGCGCCGATCATCGTCGGCTCGGTGTGGAAGCTGATGACCACGCCCTCGATCGGCATCATCCCGCATTTCCTCGACAGCTGGTTCGGCTACGAGCTGAACATCGGCCAGAGCGCGGTCGCGGCCTTCGTGGTGACCGTGATCATGGACATCTGGCACTGGACGCCGCTCGTCACCCTGACGCTGATCGCCGCCCTGGTCTCGCTGCCGCCCGACCCCTTCGAGCAGGCGCAGATCGACGGCGCGGGCAAGCGGCAGATCTTCTGGCACATCACCCTGCCGATGATCCTGCCCGCGCTCATGGCCACCGTCTTCATCCGGCTGATGGACGCGCTCAGGATCGTCGACGAGGTGCTCATGCTCACCGGCGGCGGCCCGGGCTCGGCCACCCGCTTCCTCGGCGTGCACATCTTCCGGGAGGTGTTCCCGCGCACGAGCTACGGCTACGGCTCGGCCGTCTCGCTGATCGTGCTCTATCTCACGATCGTGGTCTGCTGGCTGCTCTACGTGAGCATGCTCGCGCCGCGCAACCCCAAGAAGGACTGAGCCGATGAAGCGTGGAAACCCGTGGCTTTCGGTCCTGTTCTGGACCTTCGTCAGCTTCCTGACGCTGTTTCCAATCTACTGGCTCTTCGTGATCTCGGTGAAGCCGGCGGTGGAGCTCTTCTCCACCCCGGAAGTGATCCTGCGCTCCGCCTACTGGCAGAACTACATCGACGTGCTGAACGACAGCACGCTGCGCGGCTACATGCTCAATTCGCTGATCATCTCCTCCTGCAACGCGCTCCTGGTGACCACGCTCGGCTTTCTCGCCTGCTACGCGCTGTCGCGCTTCGACTTCGGCGGCAAGGAGAGCATCTTCTTCTGGACCATCACCAACCGCATGGCCCCGCCGGCGGTCTTCCTCCTGCCGCTCTTCCTCTTGCTGACCCAGGTCTACCGGATCGGGAACTTCACGTTGCTCGACACCCGGACCGGCATGATCCTCGTCTATTGCACCTTCAACCTGCCCTTCGCGATCTGGACGCTGCGCCCGACGCTCGACGGCATCCCGAAGGAGCTCGACGAGGCGGCCTTCGTCGACGGCGCGAGTTCCTGGAAGGTGATCACCGAAATCGTCTTCCCGCTCTGCCGGCCGGGCCTCGCGGTCACGCTGATCCTGACCTGGGTCTTCGCCTGGAACGAATACCTGCTGGCGGCGACGCTGACGAACTTCAACGCCCGCACGCTGACGACCGGCCTGTCGGAATACATCACCACGACCGGCACGTCCTGGGGCATCATGGCCGCGATATCGGTCTTCACGCTGATCCCGGCGCTGATCATCTTCAGCCTGGTGCAGCGCCATATCGTCGCCGGCCTCACCTTCGGCGCGGTGAAAGGGTGATCCCATGGCAAACTCGCAGGATATCGACCCCATCGACGTATCCGAAGAGGACGCCCCGGCGATCCGGGAGCGGGCCGGCTTCCTCCCGATCCAGACCAACTGGTTCGACCGCTGCTTCATCGGCGTGGTGATCTGGGTCGCGATCTCGCTGCTCTGGTTCCGGTTTCTCGAGCCCGCGGGCCTGTCGATCTGGATCGGCAACGCCCTCTCGCTGGCCATCGCCGTCCATATCGTAAGGAGGGGGTGAGCGATGAAATCCCTGGTCCTCGAACGCAAGGACGAGCTCTCGCTCCGCGATTTCCCCATCGAGGCGGCGGAGGAGGGCCTCGGCCCCCGCGACGTGCGGATCAAGCTGCATACGGTGGGGATCTGCGGCTCCGACGTGCATTACTACACCCACGGCAGGATCGGCCCCTTCGTGGTCGAGGCGCCGATGATCCTCGGCCACGAGGCCTCGGGCACGGTGATCGAGACCGGCTCCGAGGTCGCCACGCTGAAGCCGGGCGACCGGGTCTGCATGGAGCCCGGCATCCCGGACCCAAATTCCAGGGCCACCCGGCTGGGGATGTACAACGTCGACCCCGCGGTGCGCTTCTGGGCGACCCCGCCGATCCACGGCATCCTGCGGCCGACCTGCACCCACCCCGAGGCCTTTACCTTCAGGCTCCCAGATTCGGTGAGCTTCGCCGAGGCCGCCATGGTTGAGCCGCTCGCCGTGGGCGTTCACGCGGCGACCAAGGCGCGGGTCAGGCCCGGCGACATCGCCGTGGTCATGGGCGCCGGGCCCATCGGGCTCGTGACCGCGCTCTCCGCGCTCGCGGCCGGCTGCGCGCGGGTCTATGTCACCGATCTCGCCGAGAAGAAGCTCGAGATCGCCGAGAGCCTGAGCCCCGCGATCACCGGCGTGAACGTGGGCCGCGAGGACATCGCCGAGCGCCTCCGGGCCGATACGGACGGCTGGGGCTGCGACCTCGTCTTCGAGGCGACCGGCTCGCCCCATGCCGCGGCCAGGGTCTTCGAGCCGCTGGCCCCGGGCGGCTGCGTGGTGATGATCGGCGGCCAGCCCGACCCGATCGCCTATGACGCCGGCGCGGCGATGATCCGCGAGGCGCGGGTCGAGAACATCTTCCGCTACGCCCACGTCTTTCCGCGCTGCGTCGCCATGCTCGCGTCGGGCACGATCGACGTGAAGCCGCTCATCACCCGGACCTTCGCCTTCGACGACAGCGTCCGCGCCTTCGAGATCGCCGCGTCCGCCCCTCCGGCCGACGTGAAGATGCAGATCGAGCTGCCGCAATAGGGAGGACCGACGTGGCCGGAGTTACCATCGACAACGTCATCAAGCGCTACGGTTCCGTGGAAGTCATGCACGGCGTCAGCGTCGACATCGAGGACGGCGAATTCGTCGTGCTCGTCGGCCCCTCGGGCTGCGGCAAGTCCACGCTCCTGCGGATGCTGGCTGGCCTCGAGGAGATCAGCGACGGCAAGATCTCGATCGGCGGAAGGGTCGTCAACGACGTGCTGCCGAAGGAACGGGACATCGCCATGGTGTTCCAGTCCTACGCGCTCTATCCGCACAAGACCGTCTTCGACAACATCGGCTTTCCGCTGAAGATGGCCAAGCGGCCGGCCGAGGAGATCAGGGCGAAGGTCGAGAGCGCCGCCGGCATCCTCGATCTCTCGCATCTGCTCGACCGCTTCCCCCGGCAGCTCTCGGGCGGGCAGCGCCAGCGCGTGGCCATGGGAAGGGCGATCGTGCGCGATCCGCAGGTCTTCCTCTTCGACGAGCCGCTTTCGAACCTCGACGCCAAGCTGCGCGTGACCATGCGCATCGAGATCAAGGAGCTGCACCAGCGGCTGAAGACCACCATCGTCTACGTGACCCACGACCAGATCGAGGCCATGACCATGGCCGACAAGATCGTGGTGATGCGCGACG
>NZ_DAIUBO010000181.1:0-8029 GCF_036846665.1 Amaricoccus sp.
TGACCTCCTGGCGCAGGCCCTCGCTGATGGCGCGCACGCCGAACTTGGTGGCCGAATAGACCGCCGATCCGCCGAACAGCTTGTGCCCTGCGACTGAGGAGAGGCCGATGATGTGGCCGGACTTCTGGGCCTTCATGTGCGGCAGTGCCGCCGCAACGCCGTAAAGCACGCCCTTGAGATTGACGTCGATCATCTGGTCCCATTCGTCGACCTTGAGCCGCTCCAGCGGGGACAGCGGCATTACGCCCGCGTTGTTGATCAGGACGTCGATGCGCCCGTAGGTTTCGACGGCGGTGTCGACCAGCGTCTGCACGTCCGACCGCTTGGTGACGTCGGTGACCACGGCGGTGGCCTTGCCGCCAGCCGCTCGGATCTCTTCGGCGAGCACCTCGATCCGTTCCGCGCGGCGCGCGCCGAGCACGACGTTGGCGCCCTTCTCGGCCAGGTGGCGGGCCGCCGCGGCGCCCATTCCGCTGGACGCGCCGGTGATGACGATGGTTTTTCCGGCAATGTTGTCGGTCATGGCTTTTTCCTTGATTCCTTGTGGTCGCGCGGCGGCCGCGCCGCCTCAGCAGGCGACGTCGGCGCGGCGCATTCGGGTTCTGGTCAGTCGGCGAGTTCGATCCGGACCGGGATCTCGCCGTCACGGATCAGCGCTTCGATCGGCCCCTCGAATTCTCCAAGCCGAACAAGTCCGCGGGAGGACTGAAATGGTTTGTAGAAGATCGCGAGGTTGCCCCAGGGCGCATAGACGGTGATGTCGCCGGCTTCTGGCCGATAGCTGTCAGGTGCGCCGGACGTATCGAGCCTCTTCGGAAGGTCTGCGACCTTCTCGATGCCGTGGTAGTCGGCGAGGACAAGATTGAGCGGCAGCATCGCGGCGAAGTCGCGCCCAGCCGTGGTATCGTCCAGCGTCGCGGTGAGCGTCTGCCCGGCAACGGTGACAGTTATGGCGGTCATGGCGGACTCCTGCGATTGCTCGGCGAAAGCCGGTGCTGCGATTGCCAGAGCGCAAAGAACGAACAGGCGAGAGAGCATCGGCTTCCTTTCATTGTTGCCAACTTAGGCCTCGGCAACGGATCGGATTACCCGCCACGAATTCCTAGCGATCATGAGCAGGACTCATGGATGGAGGGCGTTCATCCTGGGACTACTCCTGGCGGCGCTCGTAGGTGACGCTCCAGGTCTCTTCGGGATTGGTGGGCGTCAGGGTTAGCTCGTTCTCCGAAACCACCAGATTCCGCTCGAGCTCCTGACCGATCAGATCGCGTGCGATGGCGGATTCCACGGCGAAGGTCACCGTTCCCGCGGCTTCGTCCACCTCGTAGGTGCCGTAGTAGGCCTCGTAGCCAGCGCGCATGTAGGCCGACTCGCCCTCGGGGTCCGGCGACATGGCCTGCACGGCCATCAGGCCGTTGTCGGAGAAGATGATCTGGCTGGTGAACTCGTCCTCGGTCACCACGACACCCTGAGGGGTGCGGAGCTGCCAGAAGCCGACGATCTGCTCGGCGGGGGACAACTGATCCTGCGCGAAGGCGGGGGCAGCCAGGCCAATGCCTGCGGTGATCGCGGCGGTCCTGAAGAAGGTCATGTGCGCGTCCTCTGTCTGAAGTGTCTGTTGTTTCAGTGCTCGGCGGGCTTTCGCGCCGACGTGTCTCGAAGATCGTTCAAGATGGCCCGCGCGATAATCGTGTGCTGGGACACACGGCTCATGAAGCCCTCTCATAGGTCCTTCCGCTTCTATGCGGAGAGCCCGTGCCGCTCGCTCATGAACACCGCTAATGAGTGCATCCCGTCCAGCAGCCATTATTCCGGGGCGAGCTATGCGTACGTTCTGCTCCAGACGGCGACACTGGCGCTGTCAAAGGCAACACTCGCACTTGAGGAGTCAGATCGACATGAAACGCATGCTCACGACACTTGCGCTCGTTCTCGCCGCACCGGCGGCATTTGCTCAGTCGCAGGAGATCACCCGCGCCGAGGAGCGCGCGGGCAGCATCGGCAGCGACGAGTTCTTCACCGGGACCGCCTACGTGGAGCCGCTATTCGCCGCCGATGAACCCTTCGCCGTCAATGCAGGCGTCGTGACATTTCTGCCTGGCGCGCGCTCGGCGTGGCACCATCATCCCGCAGGGCAGAAACTCGTGGTGACCTCCGGCATCGGCTGGGTCCAGGAGCGCGGCCAGGAGAAGCAGGTGATGCGTGCCGGCGACGTGGTCTGGTGCCCGCCGGATGTGGAGCATTGGCATGGCGCTACCGACGAGACCGCCGTCACTCACATAGCCATCCAGCAATATGAGGACGGTGAGAACGTCGTTTGGGGCGAGCACGTCACGGATGAGGAATACGTCGACTGACCGGGATCGTGGTCCGTTTGGCGGGCCACGACCATCCCTCCCTCTACAAGGCTCAAACAATGAAGATCATCCTGCAGGCCATTGCCCTGGCGGCGCTGGCACCCACGGCGGCGGCGGCGCAGTCGGCCGAGACGATCCTGCCCGATCTCAACTATCCTTGGGACATCGAGGCCCACGGCGACAGCATCTATGTTACCGAGAAGGCCGGGACGCTCGGAATCTTTGAGGACGGAACGTTCCGGCGACTGCCGGTCGAGACGAGCGCTCCGATCCTCGACGATCGCGGCGGCGGCCTGCTCGGGCTTGCGCTCCGCCCCGACTTTGCCGAGACGCGCCGTGCCGTTCTCTATCAGCACACCGGCACCCCCGATGACCGCACCAACCGCGTGATCGAGGTGGAACTCGACGGAGACACCTGGCGCGAGACGCGGGTTCTGATCGACGGCATTCCCGGCCATCCCCTCTACAACGGCGGTCGGGTCGCCTTCGGCCCGGACGGAATGCTCTACGTGACGACGGGCTGGACCGAGAACCGGGAGCGTCCGCAGGACGTAGGCAGCCTCGCCGGCAAGATCCTCCGCGTGGCGCCGGACGGCGCGATTCCGGACGATAACCCGTTCCCCGGTTCGCCCGTCTGGTCGCTTGGCCATCGCAATCCCCAGGGTCTGGCCTGGGACGATGATGGCCAGCTCTACGCGGCCGAACACGGCCAGTCCGGCCACGACGAGGTGAACCTGATCGAGCGGGGCGCGAACTACGGCTGGCCACTCATTCAAGGTGATGAGACAGCGGATGGTATGCGGGCGCCGCTGACACATTCCGGAGGCGGCACGTGGGCGCCATCGGGACTTGCGTGGACAGGCGATGACCTGCTTCTCGCGGGACTTCAGGCCGAGGGCGTTCTATCCGTCGGCCTCGACGGCGAAGTCTCGATGCATCATCCGACCGGCGAGCGCATCCGCGACGTGCTGGTCGTCGGTGCCGATATCTATGTCATCACGACGAACCGCTCGCCACGCGGCGAAGGCCCATCGCGCGACCGTCTGATCCGCCTCGATCCGTGATGCATAATTGGTGGACTTAATGAGCTGCCCTCATGTATCTTAGGTGTGGCCCTTCGTTGAGTGGCGAAAGGCAGATCGAGGCCACCCGCATGCTCCGCGAAAACATTCATGATCTAATCGCCCTTGCCGCTGTCGCCGAAGAGAGAAACTTCACGCGCGCGGCCGCCCGGCTGAATGTCTCTCAGTCGGCTCTCAGCCACACGATTAAAGGGCTTGAGACCCGGCTTGGAATGAGACTTCTCACGCGCACCACGCGATCCGTCGCGCCGACGCTCGAATGCGAGGATCTCCTGGCGACGCTGAACCCGTGCTTCGAGATGATCGAAGCACGGCTTCAAGCGCTCAATGAGGCCCGCGATCGGCCGACCGGCACGGTGCGGATAGTCGGCGTGGAATACGCGATCGAGTCCCTTCTCCTGCCGAAATTGGCACCGGTCCTGAAACAGCACCCCTCGGTCAATGTCGAGTTCGTCATGGACTACGGCTACACCGATCTCGCCAGCGCGCAGTGCGATGCGGGGGTGCGGTATGGCGAGCAGGTGAGCGAGGGCATGATCGCGGTCCGGATCGGCCCGGACGAGCGGATGGTCTGCGTCGGTGCGCCCGAGTATTTCGAGCGCGCAGGCGTTCCCGAGACACCGCAGGACCTTGGCGGTCACCAGTGCATCAACCTCCGCCTGTCGAACCATGGCAGCCTCTACGCCTGGGAGTTCGAGGACGCCGAGGGCCAGGAGATGCGCGTGAAAGTGCAGGGCCAGGTCTGCTTCAATACGATCAACCCGGCGATGTACGCCGCCGTGGATGGCCTTGGTCTCGCATTGGTGCCCGAGCGTCTGGCCGAACGGTATCTCGCTTCAGGCGCGCTCAGGATTTGTCTCGAAAGCTATTCGCCGTACTTCCCAGGCTTTCATCTCTACTTTCCGAGTCGCCTCAGACCGTCGTCCGCCTTTCAGGTCGTGCTCGACGCGCTGAAGGAGCGTGGCTAAAGATTGATGAGGAGCGGTCATGGGTGGGGTGATCATTCACACCATTAAGCTTCCCCAAGACATCTCCACATTGGAGGGGCAAAGGCAACCCGCCTGAAAGGAGCCCCCGGATGAAGACAATACTTACCGCTACCGCCTTCGTTCTGTCCGCCGCCTCAGTCGCTGCGCAGGATCTCTCGACCACGCTACCCGATACTGTCGGCCAAGTCGCCCCTGCGCTCGAAGCCTACTCCGAGAACGCGCTGTTCTCCGACGTCTGGCATGGGGATGCTTTCTCGACACGCGACCGGGCGCTCGTGACTTTCGCCGCGATGGTGACGCGGCAGGAGACCGGCCGGATGCCGGAGCACGTCGCGCTCGCGCTCGATGCTGGCGTAACGCCATCGGAGATTTCCGAGACGATCACGCACCTCGCCTTCTACTCCGGCTGGGGCAATGCCGTCGCGGCCGCCGAGGCCATCGCCCCCGTCTTTGCCGAGCGTGGCGTCGCCGCAGCGGATCTTCCGGCCGTCGATCCCGAGCTCCTGACCCTCAACGAGGAGGCCGAGGCCGCTCGCCAGGAGAACGTGCAACGGACCTATGGCAACGTCAGCCAAGGCGTTGTCGACAACACCGAAGAGCTTCTGTTTCTCGATCTGTGGCTGCGCCCCGCTCTTGAGCCGCGCGACCGCAGCCTCGTGACCGTCGCCGCTCTCATCGCCGCCGGTCAGCCCGAGCAGATGACATTCCACCTCAACCGGGCGATGGACAACGGGCTCACGCAGGAAGAGGCCGGCGCCATGCTTGCGCACCTCGCCTTCTACACCGGCTGGCCCCGCGTGTTCTCGGCCATGCCGGTGGCCGCAGAGGTCTTCGAGAGCCGCACGAACTGATCTCAACGGAACGGGCGCCTCTGTGCGCCCGTCCCCTACCGCTGCTCGAAAGGATGTCTGCCATGAAGATCGGAATACTCGGCTCGGGCCTGATGGGCGCCAAGCTCGGCCGGATCTGGGCCGCCTGCGGGCATGACGTCACATTCGCCTACGCCCGCGACCGCGCAAAGCTCGACCGGCTGGCGCGGGAGGCCGGCGGAGCGGCAGGAACGGTCGCCGAGGCCGTCGAGGCTGCGGAGGCGGTTCTGCTCGCCGTTCACTGGTCACGGATCGAAGATGTGCTGGATCAGGCGGGCGATCTCGCGGGAATGGTCGTCCTGAACTGCTGTGTTCCGCTCGACGAAAGCAACTCCGACCTCGTCGTCGGCACGTCCACCTCCGGCGCCGAGGAACTTTTGGCCATGCGGCCCAAGGCGCGCTGGGTCTCCTGCTTCAACACGAGCCCCTCGGAAAGCTTTGCGCCGGTATTCGCCCGCAAGGGCGACGGTTCCCGGCCGCACCTTCTGGTCTACGGCGACGACGCAGGCGCCAAGGACGTCGCGGGCGGTTTGATCCGCGACATCGGCTTCGAGCCGCTCGAGGCCGGCGGCCTCCGCACGGCCCGTTTCGTCGAGCCATTCGCAATGGTCACCGCGGAGCTCGCCTACGGCCAGCCTGGCGGCCCGGCGCTGACCTATCGCTTCGAGAAACTGCGTGGCTGACCGCGCGCAAAAGAAGGAGAGAAAAAATGAAGATCACGAAAGCCGGAACAACCCCCTCGAGCCCAGGCCCGGAGGACTGGTTCACGGGCACCGTCCGTCTCGACCCGCTGTTTCAGGCCGAGGAACCTGGCCGCACAGCGGGCGCCCACGTCACGTTCGAGCCCGGCGCTCGCACGGCCTGGCATACTCACCCGGCGGGCCAGACCCTGATCGTCACCTTCGGGCGCGGCCGCGTCCAGCGCGAGGGCGGACCGATCGAGGAAATCTCTCAGGGCGATGTCGTCTGGTTTCCGGCCGGCGAGAAGCACTGGCACGGTGCCTCGCCGGAGACGGCGATGAGCCACATCGCCATCCAGGAGAGCATCGACGGCACCCCCGTCACATGGATGGAGAAGGTCACGGACGAGCAGTATCAGTCCTGATCTTTCGCCGGTGCCCAGGATGGCGGGCGGCCGTCAGTCCGTCATCCGGCCATATGTGAAGACATAGTCGTTCGCGAATTGCGATGCATGGCATGACTGGCAGCGCATGCCGTCCTCGGTGAGGTTCGGCGTGCCGTCGGCAGCAAACTCGCGAAATAGCCAGCTTCCGGCCTCGGAGGCGTCGGCCCATTCGGATCGCTTTTCCATGACGAGGATCCGGTAAAGTGCGCCGTCGCGAAAGTCGTCCATGGTGATTACAGTGCCGTCTGGCAACGGCTCGCTGGCTCGCGCTGCGGCCAATGCTGTCTGCGAGGTATAGATCTCCTCCGTGATGCCGCCCCGCACGACCGTCGCATAATGGCTTTCGTCCCGGTATCCGTCCCGAAGCAGGACGTCGGAGTTCAGTACCTGCGCGATGACTGGCGTCGCGGCTACGAGGCCTAGCAACGCGAAGCTCGTCCGTGGTCTTTTCATGGCAGCATCTCCTTGCTTTCGGACAAGCTTAAAGGCGGCATCGCCGGTCGATTAGTCCGTCCCGTCTGAACCCGGAGATGAGGTGCGCTCATCAATGGACGGGCGATCGATTATGACCTCCGGTCATGAGTGCATGCGCAACTTCGGGCATTCTCGCGCGCTCGGGACGGCCTTAGGTCGTCGTCAGCCGAGGCATTGCCTCCCAGACAGAAATTTCCGGAGCCACGATCCGTCTCATGCCCAGACCCAACATCATCTGCCACATGGCCACTTCGCTTGACGGACGCCTTCTCCCCGAGCGTTGGCCGATCTCCGATCAAGAGGTGCTGGAAGTCTACGACAGTTCCGCGGCGCGGCTCGACGCGGGCGGCTGGATCGTCGGCCGGGAGACGATGCAGCACTATGTGACAGCCGGGGAGCCTTCATTTGGCAAGGCCGGGGGGCCTCGAACTGACATTGTGGTCCAGGGCAGCACCTGCCCGATCGCCGTGTGCTTCGACCGAAAAGGGCGACTTCAGCCAGAGGCGGGCGAGATCGATGGCGACCATCTCGTTCTGGTCGTTTCCGAGGGCGTCTCGTTTGAGCATGTCGAGAAACTCGTGGCACGCGGCGTCTCTGTCTTCTTCGCCGGTCCGAACGGTGAGGACATCGCGGGCGCGCTGGATCGGATCGGGTCGGCCTTCGGCGCCGACCGGCTGCTCCTCGAGGGAGGCGGTCGAATCAACGGCGCATTCCTCGCAGCCGGCCTCGTCGACGACGCTGTTCCAGCTGGAGGACGCTGCGCGCCAGTACCGCGGCATGACGCTGCTGGAGCTCGCCCGCGAAAGCCTCGGCAATGCCGGGGTCAACACGCGCGGCCTGTCGCGCGACGAGGTGGCGACGCGGGCGCTGCACTCGACCTCGGACTTCCCCGAGATCCTCTCGGCCGTCACCAACAAGACCCTGCGGCAGGCCTACGAGGCCTATCCTCGGACGTTCATGCTGTTCTGCCGCCAAGTGCTGGCTACCGACTTCAAGGCGATGCACCGGGTCCAGCTGGGTGAAGCGCCGCAACTGCTCGAGGTCGGCGAGAGCGGCGAGTTCAAGCGCGGGACGCTCGGCGAGAGCAAGGAGAGCTACAAGGTCAAGACCTATGGCCGGGTGGTCGCGATCA
>NZ_DAIUBO010000182.1:0-7986 GCF_036846665.1 Amaricoccus sp.
CGTGCCGTCGGTGTCCTGGCCGACGATGATGTAGCCCTTCTCGGCGCGCAGCACGTGCATGGTCTCGGTGCCGTAGGGCACGATGTCGTACTGTTGTCCGGCCTCCCAGAGCTTCTCCCAGAGCGCGCGGCCGTGGCGGGCCGGCACGTTGACCTCGAAGCCGAGCTCACCGGTGAAGGAGACGCGGAAGAGCCGGGCCGGGAAGCCCGCGACCGTGCATTCGGCGACCGCCATGTGCGGGAAGGCCTCGGCCGAGATGTCGAGGCCCTCGACGAAGGGCTCGAGCACCTTGCGCGCGTTCGGTCCCTGCAGCGCAACGACCGCCCATTGCTCGGTGGTCGAGGTGAGCCAGACCTTCAGATCCGGCCACTCGGTCTGCAGGTAGTCCTCCATCATGTTGAGCACGCGTGCCGCACCACCGGTGGTGGTGGTGACGTGGAAGCGGTCGGCGGAGAGGCGGCCGATGACGCCGTCGTCGCGGATGAAGCCGTCCTCGCCGAGCAGCAGGCCGTAGCGGCAGCGCCCCGGGGCGAGCTTCGCCCAGGGATTGGTGTACATCCGCTCCATGAAGGTGACGGCGTCGGGGCCGACGACCTCGATCTTGCCGAGGGTCGAGGCGTCGAAGATGCCGACCGAGGCACGGGCGCCGCGGCACTCGCGGCTGACCGCTGCGTGCATGTCCTCTCCGGGCTTCGGGAAGTACCAGGCGCGGCGCCAGAGCGAGACCGGTTCGTAGGCCGCGCCCTGGGCCTCGGCCCAGCCGTCGATCGGGGTCTTTCGCGTGACCTCGAAGGTCGCGTCCTTGTGGTAGCCGGCGAAGCTGCCGAAGGTCGTCGGCGAATAGGGCGGCCGGAAGGTGGTGAGGCCGACCTGGGGCGGCGCCTTGCCGAGCGCGTCGGCGGCGATCATCAGGCCGTTGACGTTCGACATCTTGCCCTGGTCGGTCGCCATGCCGTTCGTGGTGTAGCGCTTGACGTGCTCGATCGAGCGCATGCCCTCGCGGACGGCGAGCCGAATGTCCTTCGCTGTGACATCGTTCTGGAAGTCGATGAAGGCCTTGGCCTTGCCCGCGTCCCTGTCGGTCGGCAGCTCCTTGCAGGTGACGCCCGAGCCGGTGCGGTCGGCGCTGACGGTGAAGGCCGGCGCCTCCGCCTGGCAGCCGACGTCGCGGGCGGCGAGCGTCCCGGCGTTGGCGCCGTCCTCGAGCGAGGCGGCGATGCTCCAGAGGCCGCGGCCGGCGCCGGCGATCTGCACCGTCTCGGTCTTCTTGCCCGGCAGGTAGACCTGCAGCGCCTCGTCCCAGGTGAGCTTGCCCTGGGTGTGGCTGAAGAGGTGCAGGCAGGGGGTCCAGCCGCCGCACATCAGCACGGCGTCGCAGGCGATGTCGCGGGCCTCGCCGGCCTTGCCGCCGTCCATCCGGTTGACGCGCAGCGACTTCACCCGGAGCCTGCCGGAGGTGCCGGTGACCGTGCGGCCGAGCAAGGCCTCGATGCCGAGGGCGCGGGCACGGTCGGTGAGGGCATGGTCCACGGTCGCGCGGACGTCGACGATGGCGGCCGGCTTCGCCCCCGCCTCGGCGAGGTCGAAAGCAGTGTACCACGCGCTGTCGTGCGCGGTGACGATCGCCGGACGGTCGCCGACCTTTACGCCATAGCGGTTGAGATAGGTCTGGGCGGCGCCGGCGAGCAGGACGCCGGGGCGGTCGTTGCCGTCGAAGACCAGCGGCTTCTCGAGCGCGCCCTGAGCCAGGACGACTTCCCTGGCGCGGACCTTCCACATCCGCTCGCGCGGGGCGCCCTCGGGGGGCGTGTCGAGGTGGTCGGTCAGGCGCTGGCAGAGGCCGACAAGGTTCTGGTGGTAGTAGCCGATCGCGGTGGTGCGGGTCATCACCGTGACGTTCGGCAACGCGTCGAACTCGGCGGTTGTGGCGGCGAGCCAGTCCCACGCGGGCTTGTCGTCGATGGTGACGGCGGGCTCGGAAAGGAGCGTGCCGCCCACCTCGGAATTCTCGTCCACGAGCATGACGGAGGCGCCCGACCGGCCCGCGGCCAGCGCCGCCGCGAGGCCGGCGGGGCCGGCGCCGACGACGAGGACGTCGACGTGGGCGAAGCGGCTGGCGTAGCTGTCGGCGTCGGGCTCGGAGGGCGAGACGCCGAGGCCGGCGGCGTTGCGGATCACCGGCTCGTAGACGCGGTCCCAGAAGGCACGCGGCCACATGAAGGTCTTGTAGTAGAAGCCGGCCGAGAACAGTGACCCAAGGTTGTCGTTGATCGCGCCCATGTCGAAGGCGAGCGACGGCCAGCGGTTCTGGCTGGTGGCGTCGAGGCCCTCGCGGAGCTCCTGGATGGTGGCGCGGGTGTTGGGCTCGAAGCGGCCGGCACCACGGCGGGTGCCGAAGAGCGCGTTCGGCTCGTCCGAGCCGGCGGAGACCACGCCGCGCGGGCGGTGGTACTTGAAAGACCGCCCCATCAGGTGGACGCCGTTGGCGAGCAGCGCCGAGGCGAGGGTGTCGCCGGCGAGGCCCTGGTAGGACTTGCCGTCGAAGCTGAAGCGGACGGGCTTGCCGTGGTCGACGCGGCCGCGGTTGGGGAGGCGATAGGTCGTCACTTGGCGTCTCCCATCAGGCTGGTGATGTCGGGACGGGGCTCGCCGGTCTTGTAGGTGGCGAGGAACTTGTCGCCGACGGTCTCGCGCACGGCGTTGAAGAAGCGGGCGCAGCCGTTCAGGTGCCGCCAGCGCTCGAAGTGCACGCCCTTGGGGTTGGTGCGGATGAAGAGGAAGTCGCGCCATTCCTCGTCGCTGAGCTTGGACGGGTCGGTCGGTCGGGCGATGTGGGCCTCGCCGGCATAGGCGAACTCGAGCTCGGGGAGGTCCTGCTCGCAGTAGGGGCAATGGATCAGCAGCATGATGAACCTCAGTGCGCGACGGCGGCTGCGGCGGCTTCGTCGATCAGCCGGCCGGTGGTGAAGCGCTCCAGCGTGAAGGGCGCGTTGATCGGGTGCGGCTCGTCCTTGGCCACCGTCCAGGCGAGGACGTGGGCGGCGCCCGGCGTCGCCTTGAAGCCACCGGTGCCCCAGCCGCAGTTGACGTAGAGGCCCGCGACCGGGGTTAGCCCGAGGATCGCCGAGCGGTCCGGGGTCACGTCGACGATGCCGCCCCATTTGCGGAGCATCCGCATCCGGCGGAAGATCGGGAAGATCTCGCAGATCGCCGCCAGCGTGTGCTCGATCAGCGGCAGGCCGCCGCGCTGCGAGTAGCTGACGTACTGGTCGGTGCCGGAGCCGATGACGAGCTCGCCCTTGTCGGACTGGCTGATGTAGGCGTGCACCGAGTTCGACATGACCACGCAGGGGAAGATCGGCTTGATAGGCTCGGAGACCAGTGCCTGCAGCGGGTAGGATTCGAGCGGCAGACGGACGCCGGCGGTCTCCATCACCACCGAGGTGTGCCCGGCGGCGGAGACCGCGACCTTCTTCGCGGCGATGAAACCCCTGGCGGTCTCGACCCCGGTGACCCGGCCGGAGGCGTCGCGGCGGATCGCGGTCACCGGGCAGTTCTGGATGATGTCGACGCCGCGGGCGGCGGCGCCGCGGGCGTAGCCCCAGGCGACGGCGTCGTGGCGGGCGGTGCCGGCGCGACGCTGCAGGGCAGCGCCCATCACCGGGTAGCGGGCGCCCGGGTCGATGGAGAGCGGCGGGCAGAAGAGCTTCGCCTCCTTCGCCGACAGCCACTGGTTGTCGACGCCGTTCAGCCGGTTCGAGTGCACGTGGCGCTGGAAGGACTGCACGTCGTGGACGTTGTGCGCGAGCATCATGACCCCGCGCTTCGAATACATGACGTTGTAGTTCAGGTCCTGGCTGAGGTTCTCCCAGAGGTCGAGGGCGTGGTCGTAGAGCCGCGCGCTCTCGTCGTAGAGGTAGTTCGAGCGGATGATCGTGGTGTTGCGCCCGGTGTTGCCGCCGCCGAGCCAGCCCTTGTCGATCACCGCGACGTTGGTGATCCCGTGCTCCTTCGCCAGGTAGTAGGCGGCACCGAGCCCGTGGCCGCCGGCGCCGACGATGATGACGTCGTAGGCGGCCTTCGGCTCGCGGTCGGGCCACTGCGGCGTCCAGTTCTTCTGGCCGGTCAGCGCGCCCTTGACGACCTGGGCAAAGGAAAAATGCGTCATGCGGGCCTCCCCTGGCTTGCCGGACCTCTATACTGGATTCCACGCGGACTGACGTGTATCCTTGCGTCAGATTTGCGGTAGCGAGGCGGCAGGAGTTCGTCGGTTGGCCCAGCTCAACGTCGGCTTCATCCTGGCGCGCCGCTTCACGCTCTGCGCCCTTGGTAACTTTGTCGACGTACTACGGCTTGCGGCAGACGAGGGCGACCGCTCGCGGCCCATCCTCTGTGCCTGGAAGGTGCTGTCACCGACGATGGAACCGATCGCGTCGAGCTCGGGCATCGCCGTGCAGCCGGATGAGACCTTGGGCGATCCGGCCCGATTCGACTATCTTGTGGTCGTCGGCGGGCTCGTCGACGAGGTGGAGCGCCTGCACCCCGACACCGTGCGCTTCCTTGAGCGAGCGGCGGCAAAAGGCATCTCGCTGGTCGGGGTCTGCACCGGGACATTCGTACTGCACCGGGCCGGGCTGATGGACGGCTATCGAGCCTGCGTCAGCTGGTTCCACCATGACGACTTTCTGGAACGCTTCGACGGGCTGAAGCCGGTCTCCGACCAGATCTTCGTCGTCGACCGCGATCGGCTGACCTGCTCCGGCGGCGTCGCGGCGGCGCATCTCGCCGCCTTCATCGTCCGCCGCCATCTCGGGACTGCGCAGGCGGCAAAGAGCCTGCACATCATGATCATCGATGAGGCAGCCGCCGAGGAACCTCAGCCCGGCATGCCCCTGGCGCTCGCCACCGACGATGCCTTGGTGCGCCGCGCCTTGCTCGCCATGCAGCAGTCGATCGACGCACCGCTGTCGATCAGCCGGATCGTCGAACGGCTGGGTGTCAGTAGGCGGAAGCTCGAGCGTCACTTCCGCGACGCTCTGGGAATGACGCCGCTCGAGGCAGACCGGCTGATCCGGGTAGAGCAGGCGAAGCACTTGCTGGTCGCGACAAGGCGGTCTGCGACCAGGATTGCAGCGGAGACCGGCTTCTGCGACCTGCCGCACATGATCAAGGTGTTTCGCGCCGCGGAGGGCATCACCCCGGACGTCTTTCGCCGCAGCGGTCGCGGTTCTATTGCGGTGTCGGCGCTTCCACCGACGGCCGGGTCTTCCTGATCTCGAACGGCGTCGAGTCGTAGCGGCGCCGGAACATTCGACTGAGATGCGAGGAGTCGCAGAAGCCGCACTCGACGGCGATGGCGGAGATCGGTTTGTCGGTCGCTTCGAGCAGATGCCGGGCGAACGACAGGCGGATGTCGAGGAAGGCCGCCTGCGGCGAGGTGTCGAGGGCGGTCCGGAAGTGCCGTTCGAGCTGACGCTTGCTGTTGCCCATCTGGCGCGCGAGCTCGGCGACGGAAAGGGGTGCGTCGATGCGCTGCTGCATGAGGAGCAGCGCCCGCCTGACCATCGGATCCTCGGTCCTGAAGTCCAGCGGAATTCCGGGTTGCGGCTTCTCCGGCCGAAGGGCGTCGTCGATGATCATGATGTGCAGGCTCTTGCTGGCCTGCGCGCGCCCGACATGCTTCTCGACGAGGTAGGCGGCGAGGTGGGCGGAGCTCGCGCCGCCGGCGCAGGTGAGCCTGTCCCGGTCCACCACGAATATCTGGTCCGAGATCGGCTCGAGCCCGTCGAACTGCTCGAGGAAGTCCGCGTGGCAGAACCAGCTGACGCAGGCGCGGTACCCGTCCATGAGGCCGGCGCGGTGCAGCAGGAAGGCTCCCGTGCAGACCCCGACGAGCGGGACGCCGGCTGCCGCGGCGCGCGCGAGAAAGCGGGTGTAGGCGGGGCCGATGTTGGGGATTTCCTCGAGCAGGCCCCCGACCACGACGATGTAGTCGAACCTGGCCGGGTCGCCCAGTCGCTCGCTCGGCTGCACGGTGACGCCGCAGCTCGACGCGACCGGGTCCATCGACTCGGAGAGGACGGACCATTCGCACAGGATCGGCCGGCTCCGATCCCCCTCGTCCGCCGCGAGCCTCAGGACGTCGACGAAGTTGGCGAAAGCGCACAAGGTGAAGCGTCTGGCGAGGATGAAGCCGACCGACAAGCGCGGCCCGCCGGTCCTGGGCCGCACGGCCCTTGCGGGAAGCGCCTGCGATCCATGTCGGCTCGCTCCCGCCCCTGGCTTCATCGCCCCGGCTGCTCCCCTGTCGTAGCTCTCATCCGCGATTGTCGCAAACATCCTGTCGGGATCAAGCGGAATGTCGCATTGCTCTCGCACAAGCTGCAGGGGTCCCGGGGACACGGGGGGGCAGCGGGCTTCCGATCGAAAAGGGGTGGCACATGAGGGTTCTGGTCCCCGTCAAGCGGGTGGTCGACTTCAACGTCAAGATCCGCGTGAAGGCGGATGGCTCGGGTGTCGACCTGGCGAACGTCAAGATGTCGATGAACCCGTTCGACGAGATTGCGGTCGAGGAGGCGATCCGGCTGAAGGAAGCGGGGAAGGCGGACGAGGTCGTCGCCGTCTCGATCGGTCCGGCCCAGGCCCAGGAGACCCTGCGCACCGCCCTCGCCATGGGAGCGGACCGGGCCATCCTGATCAAGGTCGACGGCACGGCGGAGCCGCTCGCGGTCGCGAAGCTCCTCAAGGGGGTCATCGAGGCCGAGGGGCCGGGGCTGGTCATTCTCGGCAAGCAGGCGATCGACGACGACGCCAACCAGACCGGGCAGATGCTGGCGGCGCTGCTCGGCTGGAGCCAGGCGACCTTCGCCTCGAAGCTGGAACTCGGCGCCGACCGCGCGACGGTGACGCGCGAGGTGGATGGCGGGCTCGAGTCGATCGAGGTCGTGCTGCCGGCGATCGTGACCGCCGACCTGCGGCTGAACGAGCCGCGCTACGCATCGCTGCCGAACATCATGAAGGCGAAGAAGAAGCCGCTCGAGGAGAAGACCGCGGCCGACTACGGCGTGAGCGTCGAGCCGCGGCTCAGGGTGCTCGCGACCGAGGAGCCGGCGGCTCGCAAGGCCGGCGTCCGGGTCGGCAACGTCGCCGAGCTGGTCGACAGGCTGAAGAACGAAGTCGGCGTGCTCTAAGCCCCGGACCCGGAGATCAACGACATGGCCATCCTTCTCGTCGCCGAGCACGACAATTCGACGCTCTCCGACCAGACCGCCAAAGCGCTGACCGCCGCCTCGCGGATCGGCGGCGACATCGACGTCCTGGTCGCCGGCAAGGCGGCAGGCGGCGCGGCGGACGCCGCGGCGCGGCTCGCCGGCGTGCGCCGGGTGCTTCTCGTCGAGGGCGACGCCTTCGAGCATCGGCTGGCGGAGCCGGCCGCGGCGCTGATCGTGGAACTGAGCAGGGACTATGACACGGTCGTCGCTGCGGCGACGGCGAGCGGCAAGAACGTGCTGCCGCGGGTCGCGGCGCTGCTCGACGTGATGCAGGTGTCGGAGGTGGTCGAGGTGGTCTCGGCCGACACCTTCAAGCGGCCGATCTATGCCGGAAACGCGCTGCAGACCGTGCAGGCGACCGATGCGAAGAGGGTGCTGACGGTGCGGACCGCGGGCTTCGATGCCGCTCCGGCGCAGGACGCCGCCGCCCCGATCGAGGCCGTGGCGGATGTTCCGGCGAACCCGGCACTTTCCTTGTTCCTCGAGAGCCGGCTGTCGACGAGCGAGCGTCCCGAGCTCGCCTCGGCCCGGATCGTGGTCTCGGGCGGCCGTGCACTCGGGTCGGAGGAGCGGTTCCGGGATGTCATCCTGCCGCTTGCCGACAAGCTCGGCGCGGCGGTCGGCGCCTCGCGGGCGGCGGTCGACGCCGGCTATGCGCCGAACGACTGGCAGGTCGGCCAGACCGGCAAGGTGGTGGCCCCCGAGCTCTACATCG
>NZ_DAIUBO010000183.1:0-7904 GCF_036846665.1 Amaricoccus sp.
TCGCCGGTGGCGCGGGCTCGGCCACCGGCTCGGGCTCCGCCGCAGGCGGGGCTTGGGGCGTCTCTTCGGGCCGCGGCGCCTCGGCCTCCGGGGCGGGCGCGACCGCCGCCTGCGGGATCTCGGCCGGGCGCGCGGGATCGGGCGGCTCCGGCACCGCCTCGGGCGCAATCCGCGCCACCGGCCGCGGGCGCGGTGGCGTCACCGCGGTGGGCGGGGCGAGCGTGACCACCCGCGGCACGACGCTCGAAAGCTCCGGCTCGGCCACGGCGAGCGGCGAGGAGGGGTCGAAGGGGGCGGCGAGGCTCGCGACCTCCTCGGGAGCGGCATCCTCCTCGGGCGCCGGCTGCACCTCGGCCGAGGGGCCGCGCACCACCTCCGGCAGCGGCGCGGGCGGGCGCTCGGCCGGCGGGGCGGCATCGGGCGCGGAGGGCGGCTCGGGCGGCGCCGCCGTGTCGCGCGGCGCCTCCGCCGAGGCCTGGGCGGCGGCGAATTCCGCCTCGGTGACGAAGCTCACCTCCGTGACCCGGATCGCCTCGCGATCGCTCGGCTTCAGCCAAGGCAGGCCCCAGACCGCGAGCGCGATCAGCGCCGCGTGGCCCGCTGCCGAGACGATCGCACCGGTGGGCATGCGCACGACGGTCTAGCCGTCCTGCCCGTCGAACCTCGGGCCGCCCTGCTCCGTCACCAGGCCGATATTGTGGAATCCGCTGGCGTTGAGCGCGCCCATGACCTGCATGACGCCCTCGTAGGACGTCGCGCCGTCGGCCCGCAGAAAGACCTTGTCGCTCTCGCGCTCCGCCGCGACCGCCCGCAGGAGCGGGATGAACTCCGACCGGCTCACCGCCTCGTTCTGCACCAGGATCTCGCCCTCGGCGGTCAGCGCCACGGTCAGCGGCTCCTCGCGCTCGGAAGGCAGCGGCGCGGCGGCGGTCCTGGGCAACTCGATCGGCACGCCCACGGTCAGGAGGGGGGCCGCCACCATGAAGATGATCAGGAGCACCAGCATGACGTCGACCATCGGCGTGACGTTGATCTCCGACATCGGGCGGCGCTTGTTGCCGCGCCGGCCGCGCCGGCCGCGGTTGCGCACCGCGCCGCCGAGGAAGACCGCCATCTCAGGCGCCCGCCTTGTCGAGCTGGCGCGACAGGATCATGGCGAATTCGTCGGCGAAGCCCTCGTAGCCGCCGAGCACCGCATCGCTGTCCTGGTTGAGCTTGTTGAAGAAGATCACCGCCGGGATCGCGGCAAGCAGGCCCAGCCCGGTGGCGAGCAGCGCCTCGGCGATGCCGGGCGCGACCACCGCGAGATTGGTCGATTGCTGCAGCGCGATCTCCTCGAAGGCGTGCTTGATGCCCCAGACCGTGCCGAAGAGCCCGACGAAGGGCGCGATCGAGCCCACCGTGGCGAGGAAGGTCAGCCCGCGGTTGAGCTCGTCCGCCTCGCGGCCGATCGCCACGTTCATCGCCCGCTCGATGCGGGCCTGGGTGCCGGCGATCAGCCCGCCGTCCTTGCGGTGCGAGCGCCGCCACTCGGTCATGCCGGCGGCGAAGATCCGCGCCGCCGCCCCGGGCGGCTCCGGCCCGACCCGGTCGTAGACGGTGTCGAGCGGCTCGCCGGACCAGAAGTCCGCGTCGAAGGCGCGCGCCTCCTCGCGGGCGCGGCGCATGTCCAGGGTCTTCTGGATGATGATCGCCCAGGACCAGAAGGAGGCGGCGATCAGGACGAGCATCACGATCTTGACCGTGAAGGTCGCCCGCAGGAACAGCGCCAGCAGCGAGAAATCGATCTGCTGTGCGGCGGCGAGGGTATCGGTTTCCATGCGTGCCTGCTGATGCTTGCTCGGGAAGTCGGCCGTGTTCGTCCGGCCTCGGCGGGTCCTCGTCCCTTGCCGCGGCCTATTGCCGAAAAATACCGCTTCTGTCTAGGGGTCGCGCGGTCCCGGCCAGGGCTCTCGCAGCTGGATCTCCTTCTTTCTTCCTCGGCCGCCCCGCCCCGAGACGAGGACGGCGCCCGGCGGTTCCCGCCGGGCGGGGCGGTGACGTTGGCCTGCTTGGAACTCTGGCGCAGGGGGACGCTGCCAAATGCAATGCCCCTACGGTCCGGGCAGCATCCCGCCAAGGGCCGCGCGCACCGGCTCGGGCAGGCGCCGCGGGCGGCCGTCACGGCCGAGGCAGACCACGTCGACCTCCGCCGCCACCAGCAGTTCGTCCGCGCGCCAGACCTCCTGGATCAGTCGCGCCCGTGCGGCGGTGACCGCCGCCACGGTCGTGCGCACCGTGAGCACGTCCTGAAAGCGCGCCGGGGCGCGGTAGTCCACCGAGAGCGCGCGCACCGCGAAGACGCTTCCCAGCTCGCGCTCGAGCGCTACCTGGTCGATCCCCGCCGCGAGCAGCGCCTCGGTACGCGCCCGCTCGATGAACTTCAGGTAATTGGCGTAATAGACGATCCCGGCGAGATCGGTGTCCTCGTAATAGACCCGGAGCTCGAAGCGATGCGCCGTCATGCGCGCGGATGCCGGATCTCGTGCACCGAGAGGTTCGCGTCGACCGTGCAGGTATGCAGCCGCCCGCCATCGGTCACGCGCACCAGCGCCAGGCCGTCGGCGCCGGTCTCGGCGAGCACCGCCGTCACTTCGGCGGGATCCTTGCCGACATGGGCCGCGACCGCCTCGGCGCAGGCGCGCTCCTGGGCCGCAGCCGAGGCCGCCGGCACATTGCGCTGCCCCTCCCCCGCGCCCGCGCAGGCGGCGAGCGGGGCGGCGAGCAGCAGGATCGGAAGCGGAACGCGCCTGCGCATGGCCCGGCCCTCACGCGATGATTCGTCCCGCGATCATGCCCCGCCCCGCCGTTGCCCGCCAGCCGGCGGGCGCCGGGCACGGGGGGCTATAGCAGCTGGCGCTTTTTCCTCTTCGACCGTTCCGCAACAGGATGAGGGCAGCGCCCGGCCCGGGCGGGGTCGGGGCTCATCAGAACGCGGCGACACGCCCCACGAACCAGACGGCGGCGACGCTGCCCATCAGATAGCTCGCCGCCGCGATCCCCTGGCCGTCCCGTCGGGTCGCCCAGGCCATCGTAGCCGGATAGAGCCGTCGGAGCAGGGACCCGACGACGACGACCATCGCGATGAACATCAGCTGCCCGGCCTCGACCCCGAGGTTGAAGGCGACGAGCGCCGGCGGCACCTCGCCCTCCGGCAATCCCACCTCGAGCAGCGCCCGGGCGAAGCCGAGCCCGTGCAGCAGCCCGAAGGCGAAGGCCACGACCCAGGGATAGCGCTCCGTGAGCCGCAGCCCGCGCCCTTCGGGACGGGCGAGTTCGGAGGCGAGGAACATGATCGAGAGCGCCACGACCGCCTCGACCGGCGGCGCCGGCACCACGATCCAGCCGAGCGCCGCCGCGCCCAGGCTCAGCGAATGCGCGACCGTGAAGGCGGTCACCGCCCCGACGAGCTGCCGCCTGTCCCGGATCAGCAGGATCAGCGCGAAGACGAACATCAGGTGGTCGATCCCGCGCAGGATATGGTCGACCCCGAGCGCGAAATAGGTCGAGACCACCCCGAGCCGTCCCTGCGGCGCCGGCACGCGGAAGCCGGGGCTCGCCGCCGTGAGCCGCTGGCTCTCCGCCCTGCCCGGCGCCAGTTCGTAGCGCACCAGCACGTCCGTCTCGGTCAGCTCCAGCCCCTCGATGGTGATCTCGCCACCCTCGAGCCCGCCCGGACAGCCGGAGATCCAGGCCGCCACGAAGGCGGTGCCATCGAATTCGAGCGGGCCCGGCCCCCGCGGATCGCAGGTCTCGGGCAGGACCGCGGCGATCTGCATCGGTCCGCCCGCGCCCGCCGGCACCTTCCAATAGACCTGCCAGGCATCGCCGCCGAGCGCCCGCAGGTCGAGAAAGCCCGGCTGCAGCGCGTGCGGCAGTGCCGGCCCCGCCCAGAGGCCCGGCAGAAATGCCGCGAGGAACGCCAGGGACGTCACGAGTCCGGTTCTCCAGTCCTTCCGGATGCGGGCACCGGGGCCGGATGCGGCCCGCTCCCGCCGGGCGCGGCCCGGATTCCGGGCAGACGGGAACCGCGGCGGCCGGGTGAAGAATGCCCCTGCTCCTCTCGCTCCGCTCAAGTCCCCCGCCCCCAGACGCCGCCGACCTTTGGTGTCCCAGATCACGCCGGACCACAAGACTCGGAAAACCAAGGGCAATGTGCTAGGGCGTTGAGCCGTGAGGTCGATGCGGCGGCGGGCTCCGTGCGCTGGCGCAGGCCTGGATCTTCTGGCGCGAACCGACGAAAGGAGCGCAGCGTGGCCCTGGATCCGCTCATCCTCTCGCGACTCCAGTTCGCATTCGTGATCAGCTTCCACATCATCTTTCCGGCCTTCACCATCGGCCTGGCCGCATGGCTCGCGACCGTGGAGGGCCTGGGCTTCGCCACAGGGCGCGCGGTCTATCGGCGGATCTTCGATTTCTGGCTGAGGATATTCGCCGTGTCCTTCGGGCTGGGCGTGGTGAGCGGGATCGTGATGGCCTTCCAGTTCGGCACCAACTGGAGCGTGCTCGCCGAGCGGGCCGGCCCGATCCAGGGGCCGCTGATCGGCTACGAGGCCTTCACGGCCTTCCTGCTGGAGGCAACGTTCTTCGGGGTCATGCTGCTCGGGCGCGACCGGGTCAGGCCGGGCGTCTATCTTCTCGCCTGCTGCATGGTGTCGCTCGGGACGATCCTCTCGTCCTTCTGGATTCTCGCCAACAACACCTGGATGCAGGTGCCGATCGGACATGAGGTGATCGACGGCCGGTTCATCCCGACGGACTGGCGCGAGATCGTGCTCGGCCCGGTGATGCTGATCCGCTGGCTGCACATGCTGCTCGCGGCCTTCCTGACCACCGCGATCTGCGTGGCGGCCACCGGCGCCTGGTACGTGCTGCGCGACATCAACCGCGCCGAGGCGCGGGTGATGCTGACCTGGGGCCTCGGGCTCGCCGCCGCGCTGATCCCGGTGCAGATGTACCTCGGCCATCTGAACGGCCTCTATGTCTACGAGCACCAGCCGGCCAAGTTCGCCGCGATCGAGGCGCGCTGGAAGGACGAGCAGCCGGGCACGGAGGTCTGGCTCGCCTGGCCCGACGCGGCGCGGCAGGAAAACCTCCTCGCGATCGAGACGCCGGGCATCGGCAGCTTCATCGCCACGGGGGAATGGGACGCGCCGATGACGGGGCTGGAGAGCTTTCCGGAGGAGGACCGGCCGCCGGTGGTGATCCCGTTCTTCGGCTTCCGCATCATGGTGGGCATGGGGCTGGTGATGCTGGCGGTTTCCTGGATCGGGACGCTCCTGCGCGTCACCGGACGGCTCGAGACCAGCCGATGGTTCCTCTGGGCGACATTCCTGGCCTTTCCGAGCGGGTTCATCGCCGTGCTGACCGGCTGGTACACCGCCGAGGTCGGGCGCCAGCCCTGGGTGATCTACGGCCTCCTGCGCACCGAGGATGCGGTGACGCCGGCGCTGACGACCACGGACGCGCTGATCTCGCTCGTGGTCTTCGTGCTCGTCTACGGCATGCTCGGGGGCTTCGGCGTGCGCTACATCTACAAGCTCCTGCGCGAGGGGCCGAGCGGGCCGTCCGGAGCCGCCTCCGGCGCCTACGGGAGCCGCCGCCCCTTTGCGCGCGCGGACGGCCCCGGCGTCACGGACCGGAGATAGGCCGATGGAGATCTTCAGCCTCGCGCATCTCTGGGCCGGGATCATCGCCATCGCGATCCTCGTCTACGTGCTGCTCGACGGCTTCGACCTCGGCGTCGGCATCCTCTTCGGAATGACGCGGGACGAGGCGAAGCGCGGCCCGATGATGGCGGCGATCGCGCCCTTCTGGGACGGCAACGAGACCTGGCTCGTGGTGATCGGCGCCTCCCTCTTCGCGGCGTTCCCGGCGGTCTATGCGGTCTTTCTCAGCGCCTTCTACCTGCCGGTGCTGCTTCTGCTGGTCGGCCTGATCTTCCGCGGCGTCGCCTTCGAGTTCCGCTACCGCAGCGAGCGGATGCGCGGGGTCTGGGACTTCGGCTTCGCCGCCGGCTCGACGATGGCCGCCTTCGTCCAGGGCGCGGCGGTCGGCGCGATGATGCGCGGCATTCCCGTCGAGGACGGGCAGTTCGCCGGGACGAGCCTCGAATGGCTGCATCCGTTTCCGGTCCTGACCGGGATCGGGCTGGTCCTGGGCTACGCCCTGCTCGGCGCCTGCTGGCTGGTGCTGAAGACCGAGGGCGCGGTTGCCGACTGGGCGCGGGGCATGGTCTTCTGGCTCGTGATCGGCGTCCTCGCCATCGTCGGGCCGGCGATCGTCGCGGCCCTGACCGTCGACATGAGCCCGGGGCTCACCCAGGCCGCCGAGCGGTTCGGGATGCTGAGCAGCCTGGGCGCCGCCGCCGGCTTCTATGCGCTGCTTCTGCTGGTCGCCTGCGCACGCCTGCGGCTCGACGGGGCGCTCTATCCGCTCGGGGCGCTGTTCTTCGCCGCGACATTCGTGGCGCTGGCCGGCATGATGTGGCCCTATATGATCCCCTACACCCTCACCGTCCAGGACGCCGCCGCGCCCGAGGCCTCGCTGCGGTTCATGCTCTTTGCCGGGGTCGTGGTCCTGCCGGTCGTCGCGATCTACACGATCGGGGTCTACTGGCTGTTTCGCGGCAAGGTGGCTTCGTCCGAGGAGCCCTGACGCAAGGCGATCCGCGCGCGGGGCGCCCCATCCACCGAAACCCGAAGAGAGACCTTCCGCAAGCGGATACACTTGCGGAGCTGCCGCGGTGGGTCTGCGATGGCCATTGAATATAGTTAGGACTCCTGTATAAAGACTCGGAGAGGTGGCAGATGTCTTCAGAATCCCGGCAGATCGTCACGGCGTTCCAGCGGCTTGCGCTGTTCTGGCGTGCCAGTCAGTGGCAGGTGGCCAGGGAATTCGGCCTCAACCCGACTCAGGGGGAGGTCCTGGCACGGGTGGCGGCGCGGCCGGAATGGGCGGCGGATCTGGCCGCCGCGCTCGGGATCTCCCATGCCAGTCTGAGCGACACGGTCTCCGCGCTCGATCGGAAGGGGCTGGTCCGCCGCCGTTCCGATCCCGATGACGGCCGTGCCCGCCGGATTGAGGCGACCGGGGCGGGAACCGCCCTGGCCGCGCGGATGCCGGAGGCGCCCGCCGCACTGGAGGAGGCCATTGCAAGGCTAACCGAGGCCGAACGCGGCGGGCTGCTGCGGTCGCTCGTGTTGATCATCCGCTCCCTGCAGGAGGCGCGCGCCATCCCGGTGCAGCGCATGTGCCTGACCTGCCGCCATTTCCGCCCGCATATCCACGACGATCCCGTCCGGCCGCATCATTGCGCCTTTGTCGATGCCGCCTTCGGCGATGCCGCCCTGCGGCTGGATTGCGCGGATCACGAAACCGCCACGGACGAGGAGGCCGCCCGCGCCTGGGCGGCCCTTTCGGTCGTGGGGTGAACGGGGCGCCCGGAATGCCGCTGCAACGGCCCGGACGCCCCGAATGCAACCCCTCTGTCACGAAAGGAAGCATTCGATGATGACACAGATACGGTCCCTTTGCCACGCGCCCGGAGCAGCGGCCGCGGCGCTGACGCTCGCCGCGGCTGCGGTCGGCGCGCACGAACTGACCGCCGAGGCGGGCAATGCCGAACGCGCGGCCTTCGACATCGTGGCCGCCGACATCGCAACGGACGGGCGCCATGCGATCTTCACCATGTCGGTGGCCGGCACGCCGGGCGAGGACCGGCCCGAGGCGGCGGGCGGACTCGCGGGGGCGCCGGTCTTCTCCTACGTCTGGCCGACGACGCTCGACCCGTCGGTCGTGGGGTTCGAGGCCGGCGCGGGCATCCTCGCCTTCATCAATTCGGACGCTGCCGCCGCGTTCAGGAT
>NZ_DAIUBO010000184.1:0-7879 GCF_036846665.1 Amaricoccus sp.
CGCCGCTCGCGCCCGAGGCGGGTGTGTTCCGCTCCAGCCCCGTCACGCGCAGGCCCCGCCCGGCGCAGGCCCAGGCGCAGCTCGGCCCGAAACCCCCCGCCCCGACGACGAGCACGTCCGGGCGCCCCTGTCCCTGCATCCTGCCGGCTTGCCTCACCTCGAGCTTTGCTGCACGAGCAGAGCATGGATGGCCCGAATGCGCAAAGCGCCGACGTGATCTGGCGCGGCGAGGATTCGCCGGTCTCCGCGCGGTTCGGCGACCGGTATTTCTCCGGCGACGACGGGTTGGCGGAATGCGCGCATGTCTTCTTCGCGGGCAATGCCCTGCCGCAGCGCCTGCGCGACGGGTTCCGGGTCGCCGAGCTCGGCTTCGGCACCGGCCTGAACGCCCTGGCGCTGGCGAGGCTCTGGTCCGCGACGGGTGCGGCGGGACGCATCCTCTATACCGGCTTCGAGGCCTTTCCGATCGCACCCGAGGACATGGCGCGGGCGCTCGGACGCTGGCCGGAGCTAGAGGGCTGGAGCGCCCTGCTGGTCGACGCCTGGGCGGCCGGGCAGCGCCGCATCGCGCTTCCCGGAATGGATCTCTCGGTTCGCATCGGCGATGCGCGGCGGGAGCTTCCCGCCTGGCAGGGGCTGGCGGATGCCTGGTTCCTCGACGGCTTCAGCCCGGCCTGCAATCCCGAGCTCTGGGAGGACGCGCTGCTCGCCGAGGTGGCGCGGCACACCGCAGCCGGCGGCACATTCGCCACCTACAGCGCGGCAGGACGGGTGCGCCGGGCGCTTGCCACGGCCGGTTTCGCCGTGGAGCGTCGAGCCGGCCATGGCGCGAAGCGCCACATGAGCCGGGGCGTCCTGGGCGCGGATTCTTCACGTGCCAAGTCCGCAGGGGGAGGCGGCGCCACCACGGTAGAGGACGCCGGTCCGAAGTGATCACCCGGAGACAGCATTAGGCTTTCCTTCGCCATCCGGGTCCGCGGCAATTGATCGCACGCGCCGCTTGGGCCAGAGTCGCGGAAAACGAGGCAGCATGGCGACCGACATCTATCGCGCGACGGCGGACGATGCCCTGTCCGCGGAGGAGCTCGCGCTCTACCATCTGATCATGGCCTATCGGGCCGAGCTCGGGCTCGAGGCGATACCCCTGTCGCGGGGCCTGACGGCCACCGCCGCACGGCATGTGCGCGACACGCGGGAGAATTTCTGGGCCGAGGGAAAGTCCCCGCCGCCGGGCGCCAATCTCCACAGCTGGAGCGACGCGCCCTATTACGCCGATCACAGCCGGCCGCAGGCGATGTGGGAGGCTCCGGCCCGGCTCGGGACGGGTTACGAGGGCACCGGCTACGAGATCTCCGCGGCGGGCACCCCCACGGTCGCGGCCGCGCTCGAAGGCTGGAAAGCCTCGCCCGGGCACAATGCCGTCATCGCCAATACCGGCATCTGGGAGGATGTGCGCTACGCGGCGATCGGGATCGGCGTGGAGACGGCGCCGGGGGCGGGGCCCTACGGGGGCCGGATCTACCATGTCTGGTTCGGGACCGAGCGCGACCCGGGCGGCGCGCCCTGGATCAGGGGCACCTCGGCCGCCGATCGCATCGACGGCACCGCCTTCGGCGACCGGATCAAGGCCGGCGCCGGCGCGGACGTCCTGCGCGGCGGGGCCGGGAACGATTTCATCGCTGCCGGAGCCGGCGCCGATCGGGTCTCGGGAGGGGCCGGAAACGACCGCCTCGAGGGCGGCGTCGACGACGACCGGCTCAACGGCCTCGACGGAAACGACCATCTCGACGGCGGACCGGGTACGGACCTTCTCGCCGGCGGCGCGGGCAATGACCGCTACCTTCTGGACCGACCCTCCGACCGCGTCGTGGAGCGCGCCGGCGAGGGAGCCGACCGGATCGAATGCGGATTTTCGCTGGCGCTGCCGGAGAATGTCGAGAACCTGCTTCTGACCGGCGCGGCCGCGATCAACGGCACCGGAAACGCCCTCGACAATACCCTGACCGGCAACGCCGACGCCAATGCGTTGCGCGGCAGCGGTGGCAACGATCATCTATTCGGACGGGGCGGCAAGGACCGGCTCGACGGCGGTAGCGGCAACGACCGCCTCTATGGCGGCCCTGGAAACGACCGCATCGAAGGCGGTTCCGGCAATGACATCCTGACGGGCGGCGCCGGCATTGATGCGCTCCGCGGCGGGTCGGGGCGCGACGTGTTCCGCTTCGAAGGCATCGCCGACAGCGAGGCCGGCCCGGCGCGGGACCGTATCGTCGATTTCATTCCCGGCCTCGACCGGCTCGACCTGCGCGGGCTCGGGGTCGAGGCCGCGGATGTGCGCTATGCCGACGGGGTTCTCTCCGTGGATGCCGACCACGACGGCGGGGCCGATTTCCAGATCGCGTTCACCAATGCGGCCGAGCCCGGGGCGGGTGACGTCCTGCTCTGACCGGCGCGAGGCGCACGGGCACGCCAATGCCTTGAAATCGAATGATCGGCCTGGTCGTCTCGGCGGCATTCCGAGCGATGCCGCATCGGGTTCCGGCGGCGCGGCCGGCCGGAACCGGCGTCACATGCCGAGCGCCTGCCGGTAGAGTTCCAGGATCGCCTCCTCCTCGCTCACCTCCGAGGAATCGCGCTTGCGCAGGGCGATCAGCTTCTTCAGCACCCGCACGTCGTAGCCGCGCGCCCGCGCCTCGGCCATGACTTCCTTCTGCTGCTCCGCGATGTCCTTCTTCTCCTGGTCCAGCCGCTCGTAGCGCTCCACGAACTGCCGGAGTTCCCCTGCCGTCACCTTGTACTGGCTCGTGGCCTCGTCCTCGACGATGTCGTCCATGTGCTTGTGCCTCTCCGGGTTGTGGCGGGCTTCTCCTACCCGCGCCGGCGCCTCGCTTGCAAGCCCGGACGGGCTGGGCTAGGCAGGATCGGGATCTTCCGGGGAGTTCATTGATTTCGATCGCTGTCGCCGGTGCCGTTCTCGTCCTCGCAGGACTCGGGGGCCTCGGCTATTGCATCCGGCGCGGCTATGCGATCCGGGGCGCGGGACTGCCGGCCGAGGAGATCCGCGCCAGCCTGCATAGGCTCATCGCGATCAATCTCGCGTCACTCGGCACCGCCGCCCTCGGCCTCGCGCTCATCGTCGTCGGGCTGCTGCTCTAGCCGCCCGATCCAGCCCGTCAGCCAGCGGACCATGGCGTCGGTGATGCCCGGGCTCAGGATGTCGCCGGCGATCACGTGCCGGCTCGGGTCGTCGCCCGGCCCGAGCGTGACCTCGTGCAGCTCGGTCGGGCCGCCCCATCGTGCGGCGATCCGTGCGATCGCGGCCGGATCGACCACGCTGTCCTCCTGGGAAAAGGCGAAGAAGGCGGGCAGGTGCAGGTCCTCGGGCGGGATGCGTCGCGCGAGGGCCAGCAGATCGCCGAGCGTGGCGAGCGATGTGGTCGGATAGCGCGTCGTCCAGCCGGCGGCATGCGCGGCGTTCCGGGGCTCGAAGCCGCGCTCGCGCCCGCCGACCAGCGGCAGGATCCAGCGCGCGCCCGGAAGCCGCAGCAGCCATTCGCCGGAAGCGCGCAGCGCGAAGTTCGGCGAAAGGAGCGCGATTCCAAGCAGATCCCGGCGCAGCCCCGGCATCGCCGCCGCGACATAGGCCAGCGTGCCTCCGGTCGAGGTGCCGATCAGCACGACACGCTCGCCGATGCGCCGGCCGATCGCCATGGCTTCGGCCAGATCGGCGAGCCAGTCCCCGAGGCGCGGCTCGGCCATGGCGGCGCCGTCCCGTCCGTGGCCGGCGAGCCGCGCCAGGAAGAGGTTCGCGCCGAGATCCCGCGCGACGCGCTCGGCCACGGGGCTGATTTCCAGCCGGCTGGCAGAAAAGCCGTGCAGATAGACGATGGCGACCGCCGTCCTGTCGCGGGTCGCGGGATCGGCCCAGAGGATTTCCTTCTGCGCCCCCGCGCGCAGATCCGGCACCCTCGCCTCGGCGCTCGCGAGGTAGGCGTCGAGATCCTCCGGCAGGTCGGGCGCGGGCGGGTCGGCGAGGGAAGGCGCTCGCGCGCGCCCCAGCGCGAGGATCCCGAAGAGGGCCGCCGCGCCGCCGAGCAGGAGCCAGCGCCGGGCGGGGCTCATGGGCGGGTCCGGGGCCCGGGCCGCCCGGCACGCGCGGCCATCAGCGCTCCGCCGGTGATCAGCAGGGCGGAAAGAAGCAGCGACCACGATGCATCCGCCTCGCCGGCCGCGACGAGCACGATCGTCGAGATCAGCGGCGCGGCATAGGAGAGCGTGCCGAGGAGCTGGATGTCGCCGCGCTTGCAGCCGATGTCCCAGAGGTAGAAGGCCAGCCCGACCGGGCCGAGCCCGAGCGCGAGGACCGCGGCCCAGCCGCCCGCGCCTTCAGGCCAGACCGTCGTCTCGAGCGCCAGATGCGCGATGGCCGAGAGCGTCGCGGTCGCGAGGCAGAAGAAGGCCACCGAATCCGTCGACGCCGTGCCGAGGCGCCGGCTCAGCACCGAATAGCCCGACCAGATCAGGGCGCAGGCGCCGGCCGCGGCATAGCCGGGCAGGAATTCCGGGGAGATGCCGGTCCGCGGACCCGCCACGACGAGCGCCGCGCCGTCGAAGGCGATCACCGCGCCGGCCACGTGCCGGGCCGTCAGCCGCTCGCCGGGCAGCAGGCCGGAGAAGAGCACGATCAGCAGCGGCCAGAGATAGGCGATCAGGCTCGCCTGGGCGGGAGGGGCGAGCCCGAGCGCAGTGAAATAGAAGAAATGGTAGCCGAAGAGGCCGCCGACCCCGACGACCCAGACCATCGGCGGCAATCCCGCGGTCGCGCCGAAGCCCCGGCCCGAGAGCGCGATCCAGGCGATCCCGAGCGTGCCGCCGATGGCGAAGCACATGGCCGAGAGCTGGAAGGGCGGCACCCCGGCGGCATTGACGGTGAAGAGCGCCAGCAAGGCCCAGAGCAGGACCGCGCCGAAGCCGATCGCCGTGGCACGCCGGGGGCTCACGCGGCGGCGCGGGTCCCTGCGACGCGATGCAGATAGTCGACGATCATGCGCGCCCAGTTCTCGTTGTGCACCTCCCGGCGGATGTCCACCCGCGCGGCCGCCGCCATGTCCGCCGGGAACGCCGTCCCGGCGCGCAGCGCGATCAGATCGTCCATGAAATCCGCGCCGTATTCGGGATGCGGCTGGATGGTCAGCGCCTGCGGCGCCTCGGGGTCGCCATAGGCGAGCGCGGCATAGGGGCAATGGGGCGATTGTGCCAGCACCGTCACCCCCTGCGGCAGCTCCACCACCTGGTCCTGGTGCAGGGCGCGAACGGCGAAACGGTCGGGCAGATCCGCCATCCAGCCCGGACGGGTCACGACCTCGTAATCCTGCACCCCGAGGCCCCAGCCCCGGTCGGATTTCACCGCCCGCCCGCCGAGGGCCTCGGCGAGGATCTGATGCCCGAAGCAGATGCCGACGACAGGCACCCGCGCCGCGATGCAGTCGCGCAGGAAGTCCTTGAGCGGTGCGATCCAGGGCAGGTCGTCGTAGACGCCGTGGCGCGAGCCGGTGACGATCCAGGCATCGGCCTGGGTCGGCGTCGCCGGCATCTCGCCCGCGACCACGCGGACGGTGGTGAATTCGAGCCCCGAATCGACCGAGCGCAGCATCGCCTCGAACATCGCGGGATAGTCGCCGTGCCGCGCCTTGAGGTCGGGATGCACCTCGCCGGTCTCGAGAATGCCGATCTTCATGGGGCCGCTCCTGATGATCGGCGGAGAGTAAGCACGAGCCCGGCCGGCGTTCAAGATCCCGCCCGGAGTTGGCTCCTAGAGGCTGCGGACCGACCAGCGGTCGCTCCCGCGAGGGGCCCGATCGCCGGATCCGCTTCGGTTCCCGCGTGATTCCAGCGCCTTGCGGCGGCGGCGGGCCGGGTGCCGCCCGTTAACCTTTCATTTACGTTGGAATCGTTTGTTAACAACCCGTTGTGGGCAGAAACCTGTCAACCACAAAATCTGCGGTTTCATGCAGATAAATATGTTGACCCAAGGCCGATATCGTCATTTTGTGGTGGTCCGGCCAGAGCGATACACAACATCTGGTAGGCGGCTCCGAGATGCGGGGTGCGGGCACAGGCAGAAACCAGGGACAGTGACATGAAGATCGAGCGCCGCTTCACCACCGAAGAGACCGGGGCCTACGGAGCGCTGGCCTTCCGCACCACCGCCTCGGAGATCCGCAATCCCGACGGGTCGGTGGTCTTCGCGCTCGAAGGCCTGGAAGTGCCGGAGAGCTGGAGCCAGGTGGCCTCGGACGTACTGGCGCAGAAGTACTTCCGCAAGGCCGGCGTGCCGGCGGTGCTGAAGCGGGTCAAGGAGAAGGGCGTGCCGGCCTTCCTCTGGCGCTCGGTGGCCGACGAGGCGAAGCTGGCGGAGCTGCCCGAGGATGCCCGCTACGTCGGCGAGACCTCCGCGCGCCAGGTCTTCGACCGGCTCGCCGGGGCCTGGACCTACTGGGGCTGGAAGGGCGGCTATTTCTCCTCCGAGGCGGATGCCCAGGCCTATTACGACGAGATGCGCTACATGCTCGCCGCCCAGATGGGCGCGCCGAACTCGCCGCAATGGTTCAACACCGGCCTGCACTGGGCCTATGGCATCGACGGACCCGGGCAGGGCCACTACTACGTGGATTTCAAGTCGGGCGAGCTGGTGAAATCGACCTCCGCCTACGAGCATCCCCAGCCCCATGCCTGCTTCATCCAGTCGGTCCAGGACGACCTGGTCAACGACGGCGGCATCATGGACCTCTGGACCCGCGAGGCGCGGCTCTTCAAATACGGCTCCGGCACCGGCAGCAACTTCTCCTCGCTCCGGGCCGAGAACGAGAAGCTCGCCGGCGGCGGCAAGTCCTCCGGCCTCATGTCCTTCCTCAAGATCGGCGACCGGGCGGCCGGCGCGATCAAGTCGGGCGGCACCACGCGGCGCGCGGCGAAGATGGTGATCTGCGACATGGATCACCCCGACATCGAGGATTTCATCAACTGGAAGGTCGTCGAGGAGCAGAAGGTCGCCTCGCTCGTCGCCGGCTCCAAGGTCCATCGCGAGCGGCTCGAGGCCATCCTCGCCGCGATCCGCAGCTGGGACGGCGCCGAGGCCGACGCCTTCGATCCCAAAACCAACCCCGGGCTCAAGGCCGCGATCCGCGCCGCCAAGAAGACCCATCTCCCCGAGGCCTATGTGAAGCGCGTGCTGCAGCAGGCCGAGCAGGGCGAGACCGAGATCGACTTCCGCACCTACAATACCGACTGGGATTCGGACGCCTATCTGACCGTCTCGGGGCAGAACTCCAACAATTCGGTCCGGGTCACCGACGCCTTCCTGCGGGCGGTGCGCGACGACGCCGACTGGACGCTCACCCGCCGGACCGACGGCAAGGTCGCGAGGACCGTCAAGGCCCGCGAACTCTGGGACCAGGTCGGCCGCGCGGCCTGGGCCTGTGCCGACCCGGGCGTGCAGTTCCACGACACCATCAACGCCTGGCACACCTGCCCCGAGGACGGGCCGATCCGCGCATCCAATCCGTGCTCGGAGTACATGTTCCTCGACGATACCGCCTGCAACCTCGCCTCGATGAACCTGCTGACCTTCCTGCGCGAGGGCAGGTTCGACGCGAAGGCCTATGTGCATGCGACGCGGCTCTGGACGCTGACGCTCGAGGTCTCCGTCACCATGGCGCAGTTCCCGAGCCCCCGCATCGCCGAGCTCAGCTACCGTTTCCGCACGCTCGGCCTCGGTTACGCCAATATCGGCGGGCTTCTGATGAACCTCGGGCATGGCTACGATTCGCCCGAAGGCCGGGCGCTCTGCGGCGCGCTGACCGCGGTGATGACCGGGGCT
>NZ_DAIUBO010000185.1:0-7861 GCF_036846665.1 Amaricoccus sp.
CCGGTGCTCGACCTCGACTATGCCGAGGACAGCGCCGCCGGCACGGATGCGAATTTCGTCATGACCGGGGAACTGGGGCTGATCGAGGTTCAGGGCAGCGCCGAGGGGGCGACCTTCACGCGGACGGAGCTCGGCCGGCTGATCGACCTCGCCGAGACGGGCATCGCCGCGCTGGTCGCGGCGCAGCGGGCGGCGACCGCGTGAGCCGGCGCTTTTCCGGCTCGAGGCTGGTTGCGGCGACGCATAATCGCGGCAAGCTCGAGGAGATCCGCCATCTCTTCGCGGCATTCCCGGTGGAGATCCTGGCGGCGACCGACCTCGGGCTCGCCGAGCCCGCGGAGACGGAGACGACATTCCTCGGCAATGCCCGGATCAAGGCCCATGCGGCCGCGAAGGCGAGCGGGCTGCCTGCGCTCGCGGATGATTCCGGGATCGCCGTGGATGGCTTGGGCGGCGCACCGGGCGTGCATACCGCCGATTGGGCGGAAACCCCCGGGGGCCGGGATTTCGTGCAGGCGATGACGCGGGTCTGGCGCGAGCTCGATGCGGCCGCGGTGCCGGAGCCGCGGACGGCGCGATTTCTCTGCACGCTGGTCCTGGCCTGGCCGGACGGGCATGACGAGGCCTTCGAGGGTCGGATCGAGGGCCGCTGCGTCTGGCCGATGCGGGGAAGCCAGGGCCATGGCTACGATCCGATGTTCCAGCCGGACGGCTTCGACGTAACGCTGGGCGAGATGGACCGCTGGGAGAAGAACCACATCAGCCATCGCGGTAACGCCTTCCGCAAGCTCATCGCGGGCTGCTTCGGCCCCGAGCCGGCGTGACCGAGGATTGGCGGTCGGGCGGCTTCGGGATCTATGTCCATTGGCCGTTCTGCCTGGCGAAATGCCCGTATTGCGACTTCAACAGCCATGTTCGCACCGGCATCGACGAAGCGCGGTGGCGCCGGGCGCTGGTCGGGCAGGTCGCGGCGGTGGCGCGGCAGGTGCCGGGGCGCGTGGTCGACACGATCTTCTTCGGCGGCGGCACGCCGAGCCTGATGCCGCCCGACACCTTGGCGGCGGTGATCGCGGCGGTCAGGGATGCCTGGCCCCTGGCCGGGGACGCGGAGATCACGCTCGAAGCCAATCCCACCTCGGTCGAGGCCGGGCGGTTTCGCGGCTTTCGCGACGCGGGCGTCAATCGCGTCTCCATGGGGATCCAGGCGCTCGATGATGGCGATCTGCGCCGTCTGGGGCGCATGCATAATGTCGCGGAGGCGATCCGGGCCTATGAGATCGCGCGCGGGACCTTCGCGCGCGTGAGCTTCGACCTGATCTACGCGCGGCAGGGGCAGACGCTGGAGCAGTGGCGCACGGAGCTCGGCCGCGCCCTCGCCCTCGCCTTGGATCACCTGTCGCTCTACCAGCTGACGATCGAGGATGGCACGCGCTTCGGCGACATGCAGGCCCGCGGGCGCCTGCGCGGCCTGCCCGACGCGGATCTCGCCGCGGACATGTATGCGGTGACGCAGGAGACCTGCGACGCGGCCGGGATGGGTGGATACGAGATCTCCAATCATGCGCGGCCGGGGGCGGAAAGCCGGCACAATCTGATCTACTGGCGCTACGGCGATTATGCCGGCATCGGCCCCGGTGCGCATGGCCGGCTGACCCTCCGGGGCAGGCGCTGGGCGATCGAATCGCCGCGATCCCCGGATGCCTGGCTGTCGGCGGCGGAAGGCGGTACGGCGGAGATCGCCATCCGTTCCGAAGTCGAGACGCACGATCAGGGCGCGGAGATGCTGATGATGGGTCTGCGGCTCCGCGAGGGAGTGGACCTCGGGCGCTACGCGCGCCTGACGGGGCGGGCGCTTCCGGCGGTGCGGATCGCGGAGCTCTCCGATCTGGGATTGCTGGAATGTGACGGCAGTCGGATATCCGCGACGGATTCCGGCCGGATCGTGCTCAATACTGTGATAAAACAGCTGTTAGATCAATAACTTACACGGAAAGCACCTGACAGAGCCGGTCCAGTTCCTCCAGGGTCCGGTAGCGGATTCGCACCTCGCCGTCCGATGATCCCGGCTTGTGCTCGATGGTGACCTTGAGCCGGAGATTCGCCGTCAGGTCGGATTCGAGCGCCCGCGTGTCGGCGTCCTTCGCCTCCGGCGCCCTGCGCTGCGCGGCCGGCCGCTCGGTTGCGGCCCGGGCGAGGGCTTCGGTCTGGCGGACCGACAGGTCCCGGGCGACCACCTGTTTGGCGAGACCTTCGGGATCCTGGGCGGTGACCAGGGCGCGGGCGTGCCCGGCGCTCAGCTGGCCGCTCCGGACCAGGTCGAGCACCGGCTCGGGCAGGGTCAGGAGCCGGAG
This sequence comes from Amaricoccus sp., assembly GCF_036846665.1. Classification (NCBI taxonomy): domain Bacteria; kingdom Pseudomonadati; phylum Pseudomonadota; class Alphaproteobacteria; order Rhodobacterales; family Paracoccaceae; genus Amaricoccus; species Amaricoccus sp. The sequence continues at coordinate 2,352 of NZ_DAIUBO010000185.1, forward strand.
CAGGTTGGCGACATGGCTGCGGCTCTTGCCAAGCGCTTCGGCGAGACGCTCCTGGGTATGGCCGAACCGGTCCATCAATTGCCGGTAGCCGAGCGCCTCCTCGACCGCGTTGAGATCGGCGCGCTGGATATTCTCGATGATGGCGAGTTCGAGAACCTCGGTATCGTTGAGATCCCGCACGATCGCGGGCAGGTCGTGGATATTGGCGATCTGGGCCGCGCGCCAGCGCCGCTCGCCGGCGACGATCTGGAACTCCTGCGGGCTTCCCGGATAGGGCCGCAGCAGCAGCGGCTGGATCACGCCGCGCTCGCGGATCGAGGCCGCGAGCTCGTTGAGCTCCTTCTCGTCGAAGCTGCGCCGCGGCTGGTCGGGGTTGGGCCGGATCCGGTCGATCGGAATCGTGCGGGCCGGCGAGGTCGGTGCCGCGGGCCTGTCCTCCGCTGCGACCGGAGGCTCGGCGGGGGGCGAGATATCCGCGAGCAGCGCCGACAAGCCGCGTCCGAGACCCTTCTTCTCCATCCGTGCGCTCTCCATGTCAGACCGTTTCCGCAAGATGCCGCGTCGCGCCGGCCCGTGCCAGGAACTCGGCCGCGAATTTCTGGTAGGCGACGCTGCCGGAGCTGGAGCGATCGTAGATCAGCGCCGGCACGGCGTGGGAGGGCGCCTCGCTCAACCGCACGTTTCGCGGGATCACCGTGTCGTAGACAAGGGTGCCAAGATTGTCGCGAACGTCCGAGGCGACCTGTCCCGAGAGATTGTTGCGCCGGTCGTACATGGTCAGGACGATGCCCTGGATCTTCAGCCGGGCATTCGAGCCGTTCCGGATCGTCTGAACCGTCCGCATGAGCTGAGAGAGGCCCTCGAGGGCGAAGAACTCGCATTGCAGGGGCACGAGCACGGAATTCGCCGCGACCAGGGCATTGACCGTCAGCAGGCTGAGCGATGGCGGACAATCGACGAGAATGAAGTCGAGGTCCCGGAACGGCTGCGGGTTCACCGCCAGTGCATCCTCTATTTTGTGTATGCGCCTAGAATCGCCTACTAAATCTAGATCGGTTGCGCTCAGATCGGGTGTGGCGGGGATCAGTTGCAGGCCCGGAACCAGCGTCGGCGCCAGCTGGATCGCCGCGGAATCGCCGAGCATCAGATCATAGGAGGTGAAGGTCCGGTCCGTCGGGCCCAGACCGAGGCCCGTGGAGGCATTGCCCTGCGGATCGAGGTCGATGAGCAGCACCCGGTATCCCAGGGCCGCGAGGGCCGTCCCGAGATTGATCGCGGTGGTCGTCTTGCCGACCCCGCCCTTCTGGTTGGTGATGGCGACGATCTGAGGTCCAGAATCGGGGTCAGACACGTTCCAGGGCTCCTACTTCCACGATCGCTGCATCCGGGTCGGTTGCGCTGGGGTGCAACTGGCAGTCGAATCGCCAGTTGCGGCGCGCTTCCGTCACCTCCTTATGCACCGTCCGCCCCTTCGGGAACAAGCCGATACCGCATGCCGCGCGATGAATTTGCGCATAGCCCAGGAGCTTGTCGAGCGGGGCAAGGGCTCGCGCGGAGATGACATCGGCCAAGGCGGGCGGCAAGTCTTCGATCCGGCCCGTCTCGATCCTCGCATCCAGTGCGCAGGTGCTGGCGACGGTGCGCAGAAAGGCGCATTTGCGCTCGTCGCTCTCGACAAGCGTCACCCGGAGCGGCGCGCCCGCCATCCGCGCAAGGAGCGCGACGACCAGGCCCGGAAAGCCCGCACCGGACCCGAGATCGAGCCAGTTGCGGGCATCCGGCGGGCACAACCGCCAGAGCTGTGCCGAATCCAGCACATGGCGTCGCCAGGCATCGTCGAGCGACGCTGGCGAGACGAGATTGATCGTTCGGTTCCACTTTTCGAGCAATGCGAGATAAGTCTCGAAATGCTGCATTGTTTCACGTGAAACAGCGTATTCATCTCGCAAGCACGCCGCTGAGCAACCTGGCTCCATCACCCCGCGGCCCGCTCCAGGCCAAGCCGCCGCACCGCAAGCAACAACAGCGTCAGGGCCGCAGGCGTCATGCCTTCGATACGCCCGGCTTGCGCAAGTGTTGCGGGCCGGACCCTCTCAAGCTTTTCCCGCAGCTCGGCCGAAAGGCCCGACATCGTTCCGAAATCGAGATCCTTCGGCAGGTCGACATCTTCGTCCCGGCGAAGCTGTGCGATCTCGGCCGCCTGCCGCTCCAGATAGGGCGCATACCGGCATTCCCTCTCGACCTGTCGCAGTGCGTCCTCCGGGAATTCCGCAAGTAGAGGAAATGCCTCACAAATCTCTTCCAGTCCGAAGCTGGGATAGGAGAGCAGGTCGAGAGCATTCCGGCGAATGCCGTCCATGGTTATCCCAAGACCCATCGCAGAGGCCTCACTCGGCGTCACGACAACCGATCTTCCCGCCGAACGGATTCGCTCGAGCATCGCCTCCTTTGCTTCGAAGGAGGCCCGCCGCTGATCGGAAACACAACCGTAGGCGATCCCCTTGCGAGTCAGGCGCTGATCGGCATTGTCGGCGCGCAGCTGGAGACGGTATTCGGCCCGCGACGTGAACATCCGGTAGGGCTCCGAGACGCCGCGCGTGATCAGGTCGTCGATCATGACCCCGATATAGGCTTCCTCCCGCCCGAACCGGATTTCGTCCAACCCCAGGGCAGTTGCTGCGGCATTGAGCCCCGCAACCAGCCCCTGGCCGGCCGCCTCTTCATAGCCGGTGGTCCCGTTGATCTGTCCGGCGAGGAAGAGACCGGGCAAAGCCTTAACGCCCAGCGACGCCTTGAGGCATCGTGGGTCTACGTAGTCATATTCCACCGCGTAGCCGGGACGAAGTATCCTCGCGTTTTCAAGACCATGTATGCTGCGCACGTATTCAATCTGGACGTCTTCCGGCAGGGACGTCGAAATCCCGTTCGGATAGACCACATCGCAAGAGAGCCCCTCCGGCTCGAGGAAGACCTGATGGGAGTTCCGGTCGCCGAAGCGGTTCACCTTGTCCTCGATCGACGGGCAATAGCGCGGACCCGGGCCGACCAGCTTGCCGCCGAAAAGCGCGGAGCGCGCGAGGTTGCGGTGAATGATGTCGTGCGTGGCTTCGTTCGTCTGCGTGATGCCGCAGGAAACCTGCCGCTGGTTGGGCTTTCGCGTCCGGAAGGACAGGAACTCCGGGTCTGGATCGCCTTCCTGACGCTTCACACGGCTCCAATCGATGCTTCGTCCATCGAGACGTGGCGGCGTGCCGGTCTTGAGTCGCCCGAGCGGGAGGCCGAGGTCTTCGATCGTTTCGGCCAGAGGTATTGCGGCATCGTCACCAAACCGTCCCGCGGGCCGGCTCTCTGGTCCGATATGAATCACGCCCCGCAGGAAGGTTCCCGTCGTCAGGACGATCGACCGTCCCTTGAGATCTCCTCCGTCCCGCAGGCGGATCCCGATGCAGCGCCCGCGGTCCTGAAGAAGGTCCACGACCTCGGATTCCAGAACCTCCAGTCCGCGCGAGTCCCTGAAGAGGGTCTGCATCGCCTCCCGGTAGAGAGCCCGGTCGATCTGCGCCCTCGGGCCCTGGGCCGCTGGCCCCTTGCTGCGGTTCAACAGACGATACTGGATCGCGGCCCGATCGGATGCGATGCCCATGAGGCCATCCAGGGCGTCGATCTCGCGGATGATGTGGCCCTTGCCGATTCCGCCCATGGCAGGATTGCAGGACATCTCTCCGATGCGATCGAAGCGATGGGTGATCATTGCGCAGCGCGCGCCCATGCGCCAGGCGGCATGGACCGCTTCGCAGCCCGCATGGCCGCCGCCCACGACGATCACATCGAAATCCGGGTGTTTCACGTGAAACATTCCCTATTTGCCGAGACAGAAACTCGCAAATATCACGTCGAGCACCGCTTCGACATCGGTTTTTCCGACGAGCACATCCAACGACCGAAGCGTGGATCGAATATGCTCAGCGATCAAGATGTTGTCTCCATGGGTCACATCCACGCAAGCCATAGCAGATTTAGCTCCATCCAGTGCATCCCGGATCGCCTGACGCTGCCGCTCGCGTGTCACCGAAGCCAATGCCGGCACCCGTTCGCCCAGGACTTCCGCCATCCGGAGCACGAGATCCTCGAGACCCTGACCCGACATGCCGGATACCGCGAGCCCTTCCGGTTTGCCCCGGAGATCCGCTTTCGCCAATGCCACGATGTCACCCACGCGACATCCGACTTCCAGCCCCAGGACATCCTCGGCATCATCGACGACGAACACCCGCAAGTCGGCGGCTTCGGCGCGGTGGCGGGCGCGCGCCACCCCGAGGCTCTCGATCGCCTCGGCACCCTCGCGGAGCCCGGCCGTATCGAGCAGGGTCACCGGAAGGCCGCGAATGTCCATCCGGACCTCGATGACGTCGCGGGTGGTGCCCGGGATGCTCGAGGTCAACGCGACCTCGCGCGCGGCCAGGGCGTTGATCAGCGTCGACTTCCCAACATTCGGCCGGCCGATGATCGCCACCTCGAACCCGTCCCGCAGGCGTTCGGCACCCCGGCTCATCGCGAGTTCCGCTTCGAACTCCGCGGCCACCAGGGCAAGGGTGTCCCGGACGAGGGGGGGGAGTTCCTCGGGCACCTCCTCGTCGGCAAAGTCGATGGTCGCCTCGACATGCGCCAGCGCCCGGACGAGCCCGGCGCGCCAGTCTTTGGCCTTGCGGGACAGCCCGCCTTCCATGAGCCGCAGGGCCTGGCGCCGTTGCATCTCCGTTTCGGCTGCAAGAAGATCGGCGAGCCCCTCGACCTGAGCGAGATCCACGCGCCCATTCATCAGGGCACGGCGGGTGAACTCGCCGGGCCCGGCGGGGCGCAAGCCGTCGATCGTGGAGAGGACATCGAGGATCCTGCAGCAGACGGCGACGCTGCCGTGAACCTGCAGCTCCACCACGTCTTCCCCGGTAAAGCTCGCCGGCGCCGGGAAATGCAGCACCAGAGCCCGATCCAGTCCTTCGCCGCTCACCGGATCGCGCAGCCAGCGTAGCGATGCTTGGCGAGGTTCGACGCTTTTGCCCGTCAGGACCCGCAAGGCGCGGCCGCTCGCCGGCCCGCTGATCCGGACGACCGCAATACCGGATCGGCCTTGGACAGTAGATTGAGCGAAAACGGTATCGCTCGAAATCATGAGTTTCTTTACTTAATCTAACTGTTCATAGAATCGAAGAACTCAGAGTTTGTCTTGGTCTGCTTTAGTTTCCCGAGAAGGAACTCGATTGCATCCGTTGTTCCCATCGGATTGAGAATTCTACGAAGAACGAACATCTTGGTAAGATCCGTCTTGTCGACGAGCAGCTCTTCCTTGCGGGTGCCGGATTTCAGGATGTCCACGGCCGGGAAGACGCGCTTGTCGGCGATCTTGCGGTCGAGCACGAGCTCGGAATTGCCGGTGCCCTTGAATTCCTCGAAGATCACCTCGTCCATGCGGCTGCCGGTGTCGATCAGCGCCGTGGCGATGATGGTCAGCG
>NZ_DAIUBO010000186.1:0-7842 GCF_036846665.1 Amaricoccus sp.
CGACCGTGGCGCGGATGGTGAGCCCGCCGGTGAAGAGCTCCTCGTCGCCCAAGCGCGCCGACAGCTCGCGCCGGATCTCGTCGGGGAAATAGTCCCGCGGCGGCATGGCGACGCGGGCCGAGGGCAGATCCCCGCTCTGGACGGTGCGCAGATCCTCCTCGCGCGCCGCGGCCGCCTCCGCGGCGGTGACATAGCCGTTCTCCAGCATCTGCCCGATCACGTAGTCCCGCCGGGCGATGGCTCGGGGCTTCTCGCGCACCGGATGCAGCACGCTCGGGGCCTGGGGAAGCGCCGCGAGATAGGCGATCTCCGCCAGCGACAGCTCCTCGAGCGACTTGCCGAAATAGACCTGCGCGGCCGCGGTGACGCCGTAGGAATTCTGCCCGAGGAAGATCTCGTTGAGATAGAGCTCGAGGATCTCCTCCTTCGAGAGCGTCGATTCCAGCCGCGTGGCGAGGATGATCTCCTTGATCTTGCGCTCGCCCGAGCGGTCGCCGGTCAGCAGGAAGTTCTTCATCACCTGCTGGGTGATCGTCGAGGCGCCGCGCAGCCGGCCGCCATGGGCGGCGGCCTCGTAGATCGCCTTGGCGATGCCGACCGGGTCGAAGCCGCCGTGCTCGTAGAAGTTCTTGTCCTCGGCGGAGATGAAGGCCTGCTTGATGCGGTCGGGGATCTCGTCGATCGGCGTGAAGATCCGCCGCTCGCGGGCGAATTCGTCCATCAGCGCGCCCTCGCCGGAATAGATCCGGCTCAGCGTCGGCGGCTCGTAATTGGCCAGCTGCGCGTAGTCGGGCAGATCCTTGCCGTAGATCGTGAAGACGGCGACGAGCGCGAGCAGCCCCATGATCGAGCCGATCGCGATCCAGGAAAACAGGAACCCGAAAAACTTAAGGATGATTCTTGACACGATTCGACGCCCGATACTTGCATCGAGACCATATCCGAGGGCCGGCAAAACGTCAAAACGCCGCTGCGGCGATCCGCGCGCGCCGTCGTCACTGCGACGCGGCGCGCGGCCCGTCTGCGACCGCCCATGCGTCGATTGCGACAGCGACGGCCTCGGCGGCCCGGATCCGCCAGCCCGGCGAGGTCAGGTTCTGCCGATCACGCATGTTTGAGAGAAAGCCCAGCTCCAGCAGCACCGAGGGCATCTCGGGCGCCGCCAGCACCGCGAAGCGCCCCGACTGGCGCGGGAATGTCCCCGCCGTCCCGAGATCGCGCTCGATCGCATCGACCAGCGCCGCGGCGGCCTCCTCCGAGCGCCGCGCCGCATTCCGGCGCGCCATGTCGGAGAGCACGAGCAGGATCTCCTCAGCTGGCGGCGGTCCGGCATCGCCGGCGGCGAGCCCGGCCGCATTCTCGAAGGCCACGCGCCCGGCGGCCAGCGCGCTCGAACTGCGCTCCGAGCGCGTGAAGACGATGGCGCCTCCGACGGTCTCGTCGGCCTCCGCATTGGCGTGCAGCGACAGGAGGAGATCCGCCTCCGCCGCCCGCGCCCGGCGCACGCGCTCGTCGAGCGCCACGAACTCGTCCGCCTCCCGCGTCAGGAAGACCTCGTAGCGGCCCCGTGCGGCGAGCCGGTCGCGCAGGGCTTGCGCGAAATCCAGCATCACGTCCTTCTCCGCCACGCCGCCGGCCGTCGCCCCCGGATCGACGCCGCCATGGCCGGGGTCGATGGCGATGCTCACCCTCCCGGCCCCGCCGCCGGCCCGCGCCGCGCCGAAGGGCCAGACATCCGGCGGCGCGCCCGAGGCCGCGGCGAATTCCGCAGCCGACCCGCGGCGGAGCCGGATATCGATCTCCGCGCCCTCCGCGGTCCGCCGCAACTGCGCCGTCTCGAGCGCGAGCGGCTTCCCGAGATCGACGGCCAGCCGCACCCAGCCATCATGGCTCGCGCCGGCGCGAATCCCCCCGATCGCCCGCGGCCAGGCCCGGCCCAGTAGCGCGGGCTCCAGCCAGCCCTCGGCCGCCACCTCCACGATCAGCCGGCGCGGGTCGTCGAGCGTGAAGACCCGATAGGGAACCGCCTCCGCCAGATTCAACCGCAGGGTCAGCGTGCGTCCGAAGAAGCTGCTCTCGACCCGAAGCACCTCTCCCGGCGCCGCCTGCACCGCCGGGGCCAGGCCCGAAGCGATCAGGGCCGCGAGAAGAATGCTTCGCAGATTCCGCCGCCATTTCATCGCATTGCCTCGCCGGATCCGCCGCGTGGGAGAGAAGCACCTGTCGGCCCAAATGCAAAAAATCATTGTATTTGCCGGTCCGCCATGCATATGTCGGCAGGTCGTCCAAATGCCAAGCTGGCGTGACGACACTCGTATTCGTCGCATGCTCGAGGCATTGCAAGAGCGTTTCACACGTCTTGGATGATCCCGGCAGAAGGCGACCGGCGTTCGCGCCGATATTGCTGCATCCGGGCCGCAAGCCCGACATAACGTGGCGCGGGACGGGTTGCCGCCTGCGCCGGAGACAAACCGCGGTGAAACGCGCTGGAACCGGACCGACACGAGCGACAGCCCCCCTGAAGGGCCCTTGTCCGTCGGGCATGTCCAGCATCCCCGCTCCTTCCTTCACGACGACCGGATCGCCCGCGCTTCGCGGCGCGCGCCGCCCGGCCGTCCATGAAAGTTGCCATGACACGGAAAATGCTCATCGACGCCACCCATGCGGAAGAGACCCGCGTGGTGGTGGTGGACGGAAACAAGGTCGAAGAGTTCGACTTTGAATCCCTGAACAAACGGCAGCTCGCCGGAAACATCTATCTCGCGAAGGTCACCCGGGTCGAGCCTTCCCTTCAGGCGGCTTTCGTCGAATACGGCGGCAATCGCCACGGCTTCCTCGCCTTCTCGGAAATCCATCCCGATTACTACCAGATCCCCAAGGCCGACCGCGAGGCCCTGCTGGCCGAGGAGGCCGAATACGCCCGCCAGGCCGAGGAGGAGGCCGCCCCCGAGAAGCCCAAGAGCCGCGGCCGGTCGCGCAGTCGCAGCCGCAGCAAGGCCGCAGCCGAGGGCACGCCGGCCGCCGAGGAGGCGGTGATCACCGCCGAGGCACCGCCCCCGGCCGAGCCGGAGACCATCGGCGCGGATTTCGAGGACGTGCCCCCGCCCTCCGCCGCCAGCGGCGAGATCGACATCGAGGTCGTCGAGGAACCCGCCGAGGCGGCCGCCGCCGCGCCGGGACCCGAGGCGGACGCCGAGCCGGAGGCCGAAGCGGAAACCGAATACGAGGCCGTCGGCGGCGACGACCTCGCCGAGGAACGCGCCGCCCCGCGCAAGCCGCGCCAGCGCCGCTACAAGATCCAGGAGGTGATCAAGGTCCGGCAGATCCTGCTGGTGCAGGTCGTCAAGGAGGAGCGCGGCAACAAGGGCGCGGCGCTGACCACCTATCTCTCGCTCGCCGGCCGCTACTGCGTGCTGATGCCCAACACCGCCCGCGGCGGCGGCATCTCGCGCAAGATCACAAATGCCACGGATCGCAAGAAGCTCAAGGACATCTCCTCCTCCATCACTGTGCCCGAGGGCGCGGGCCTGATCATCCGCACCGCCGGCGCCAACCGCACCAAGACCGAGATCAAGCGCGACTACGAATACCTGCTGCGCCAGTGGGAGGTGATCCGCGACCTGACGCTGAAATCCATCGCGCCCTGCCTGATCTACGAGGAAGGCAGCCTGATCAAGCGCGCGATCCGTGACCTCTACAGCCGCGACATCGAGGAGGTCCTGGTCGACGGCGAGCGCGGCTACCGCGAGGCCAAGGACTACATGCGCATGCTCATGCCGAGCCATGCCAAGAACGTGAAGCACTACTCCGACCCGCTGCCGCTCTTCTCGCGCTTCCAGGTCGAGAGCTACCTCGCGGGCATGTTCAACCCGGTGGTCCAGCTGAAATCGGGCGGCTACATCGTCATCGACGTCACCGAGGCGCTGGTGGCGATCGACGTGAACTCGGGCCGCGCCACCCGCGAGGCCTCGATCGAGGAGACCGCGCTCAAGACCAACATGGAGGCCGCCGAGGAAGCGGCCCGCCAGATGCGCCTGCGCGACCTCGCCGGGCTCATCGTCATCGACTTCATCGACATGGACGAGCGGCGCAACAACGCCGCCGTCGAGAAGAAGCTCAAGGAGAAGCTGAAATCCGACCGCGCCCGCATCCAGGTCGGCCGCATCTCCGGATTCGGCCTGCTCGAGATGTCGCGCCAGCGCCTGCGCCCGGGCATGATCGAGGCCACCACCAAGGGCTGCCCGCATTGCCACGGCACGGGCCGGGTGCGCTCGGACGATTCCATCGCGCTCGCCCTCCTGCGCGAGCTCGAGGAAGAGGGCGTGCGCGCCCGCTCGCGGGAAGTGCTGATCGCCGCCCCGGTCGAGATCGCCAATTACCTCCTCAACCAGAAGCGCGAGCATATCGCGATGATCGAGGGCCGGTTCGGGCTCTCGGTGCGGGTCGAGGGCGATCCCGCGCTCATCAGCCCCGACTACCGGCTGGAGCGGTTCAAGACCGCCTCGCGCATCGTGCAGGTTCAGGAAGGGCTGGCGCCGAGCCCGGTGGCCTATCCCGAGGAAGACGAGATCGAGGAGGAAGCGGAGGAAGGCGACGAGGCGGAAGCCGCTACCGGCGCCGGAGCCGGCGCGGGCGAGAAATCCGCGGGCAAGCGCAAGCGCCGGCGCCGCCGCCGCGGCGGGGCGGGACGGTCCGGCGCCGAGACCCCGGAGGAGACCGCCGAGGAGCAGGCCGCCGCCCCGGAAGCCGACGCGGAGGCCGAGCCGGCCCCCGAAGCCGCGGCGCCTGCGGAACCGGCCGAGCCCGCGGAGGCGGTCGAGCCGGCCGCCAAGCCGAAGTCCCGCCGGCGCTCGCGCGGCAGCCGCAGCGAGCGACCCGCCGCCGAGACCTCAGCCGAGACCTCAGCCGACACCGCCGCGGAGACGCCCGCGGAGCCGGAGTCCACGTCCGAGGAGACCAGGCCTTCCCCGCTCGGCGAGGTGATCGAGACCGGCGAGCCCGAGAGCTCCGGCATCGTCGAGGTGCCCGAGAGCGACGCGCCGCAGCCGCGCCGGCGCGAACGGGTGCGGCGGCCGGTCGCGGCGGTCCTCGCCGATGTCGAGGCGCCGCTGACCCAGACCCCGGCGCCGGAAACGCCTGAAGATGCGGCCGCACCCGGCCCCGAGGACCTCCCCGAGCCCCATCCCGCCGAGGCCCCCACCGCAGCCGCCGAGGCGGCTTCCGGCGAGACCATGGTCGCGACGGAGACGAGGCCGGAAACCGCCCAGGGCACCGAGGCCGCGGCCGATCCGGACGCCGCTCCCGAGAAGGAGGGCCAGAAGCGCCGCGGCTGGTGGTCGCGCGCGATCGGCGGCTCCTGAACGCCCGCACGGGGCCGGCCGCGCGCCGGCCCCTCCGCATAGCCATCGTTGGAGGAATTCATGCTGCGCCCGATTGCGCTGGCCATGGCGCTGGCCTTGTCCGGAGGGACGGCGCAGGCCGACGTCGTCCTCTTCGAAAACGTCCGGGTCTTCGACGGCACCTCGGCCGAGCTCAGCCAACCGATGAACGTGCTCGTCCGCGACAACCTGATCGAGCGGATCAGTCCCGACGCCATCGAGGCGGAGCCCGGCGCCACGGTGATCGACGGCGCCGGCGACACGCTGATGCCCGGGCTGATCGACGCGCATTGGCACACGACGCTGGTGCGTCCGACGCCCGCCGAGCTGCTCTACGGCGACGTCGGCTTCCTCAACCTCGTCGCCGGCGACGAGGCCACCAATACCCTGATGCGCGGCTTCACCACCGTCCGCGACATGGGCGGGCCGGCCTTCGGGCTGAAGCAGGCCATCGACGCCGGCATCGTCGTCGGCCCGCGCATCTATCCCTCCGGGGCGATCATCACCGTGACCAGCGGCCACGGCGACTTCCGCCCGGTCTCCGAGCTGCCGCGCACCATCGGCGAGCCTTCGTCCCGGATCGAGCAGCTCGGCGGCGCCCTGGTCGCCGACAGCCCCGACGAGGTGCGGGTGCGGGCGCGCGAGCAGCTGATGCTGGGCGCCTCGCAGATCAAGCTGACGGCGGGCGGCGGCGTCGCCTCGCCGCACAGCCCGATCGACGTCTCGACCTTCACGCTCGAGGAGCTGCGCGCCGCGGTCGAGGCCGCCGGCAACTGGGGCACCTACGTGGCGGTGCACGCCTATACCCCGGAGGCGATCCAGCGGTCGATCGCCGCCGGCGTCAAGGTGATCGAGCACGGGCACCTGATGGACGACGCCACCGCCCAGCTCATGGCCGAGAAGGGCATCTGGCTCAGCACCCAGCCCTTCGTTGACGACGAGGACGCGGTCCAGTTCCCGCCGGGCTCGCCGCAGGCGGCGAAGAAGAAGGCGGTCAGCGCCGGTACCGACTCCGTCTATGCCCTGGCCAAGAAGTACGGACTCAAGACCGCCTTCGGCACCGACATCCTGTTCTCGCCGGCGCAAGCCACCCGCCAGGGCGCCTGGCTCGCCCGGATGCTGCGCTGGTACACCCCCGCCCAGGCGCTGGCGATGGCGACCTCGGTGAACGGCGAGCTGCTGCAGCTCACCGGCCTGCGCAATCCCTATCCGGGACGCCTCGGCGAGGTGGAGGAAGGCGCGCTCGCCGACCTGCTCCTGGTCGACGGCGACCCGATCGCCGACATCGACCTCCTCGCCGACCCGGCCAACCTCGCCGTCATCATGAAGGACGGCCGCATCTACAAGAACACCGTCGGCCAGTAGCCCGCCGTCACCGCCCCGCCCAGGCCTGCAGCCGCCGCAGCCCCTCGGCGATGTCCTCGGTCGACCCGGCGTAGGAGAAGCGCAGGGTCCCCGAGCCGCGCCGGGGATCGAAGTCGAGCCCCGGCGTCACCGCCACCCCCGCCTGCCTCAGGATCTGCGCGCAGAGCTCCCGGCTGTCCCCGGTCATGTCGCTGACATCCGCATAGACGTAGAAGGCCCCGTCCGGCGGCGCGATCCGGTCGAATCCCGCCTTCGGCAGCCCCTCGAGCATCAGCGCCCGGTTGGCGCGGTAGACCGCGAGGTTGCCCTCGAGCTCCTCCGTGGCGTCGAGTGCCGCCAGCGCCGCCACCTGGCTCGCATGCGGGGCGCAGATGAAGAGGTTCTGCACCAGTCGTTCCACCCGCCGCACATGCGCCTCGGGCACCACCATCCAGCCGACCCGCCAGCCGGTCATGGAGAAGTACTTGGAGAAGGAATTGATGACATAGACCTCGTCGGAGATCTCCAGCGCCGAGACCGCCCGCGCGCCATACTGGATCCCGTGGTAGATCTCGTCGGAGACGACGGCGACCCCGAGCTCCTGCGCCCGCCCGACCAGCGCCGCGAGATCGGGGCGCGCCAGCATCGTCCCGGTGGGATTGGCCGGCGAGGCCACCAGCACCCCGGCGAGATCGGCGCCGAGATCCCCCGGCTCCGGCTGGAACCGGGCTTCCGGCCCGGTCCCGATCCCGACCGGCACCAGGTCGAGCGCCCGGAGGATGTTGCGATAGCTCGGATAGCCCGGCTCGCCGATCGCCACGCGCTCGCCCCGGTCGAAGAGGCTGGCGAAGGCGAGGATGAACCCCGCCGAGGAGCCCGCCGTCACCACCACCCGCCCGGGGTCGAGATCGAGCCCGTACCAGTCCCGGTAGAGCCGCGCGATCCGCGCCCGGAGCGCGGGAAGGCCGAGCGACACGGTATAGCCGAGCGGGCCGGCCGCCATCGCCCGCGCCACCGCCTCCCGGGCTGCGGCGGGCGCCGGCGTGCCGGGCTGGCCGACCTCCATGTGGATGATCGAGCGCCCCCCCCCCCCCCCGGCCCCCGCCGCCTCCATGACGGC
>NZ_DAIUBO010000187.1:0-7825 GCF_036846665.1 Amaricoccus sp.
TCCTTCCATTCCGACGAATGGATCGCACCATCAAACCGTGGGATCAAACAACTAGGCGCGCGCGGATACCGGCCTGAGCTGGTCGCGCTGCCAAATGCGATTCCCCTGGATCCGCCCGCCGGCGCGAATTGACTTCGCATCGGCGGATGCGTATGGACGGGCCTTCGGAATTCAGCCCGCCGGCGCCTCCCGCGAGGAGCAGGCGGTTTCGCCGCGGCAAGGGCTTCGGCGCGAAGAGGAGACGGATCATGAAGCGGACCTTCCAGCCGAGCAATCTCGTGCGCAAGCGCCGGCACGGCTTCCGTGCGCGCATGGCGACCAAGAACGGCCGCATCATCATCAACCGGCGCCGCGCCCTCGGCCGCAAGCGCCTCTCGGCCTGATCCCGCCGCCGGGAATGCGCGCCGCGGCGCCGCATCCCGGACCGGAAGGCCCCGTCTCGGTGCTCACGCGACGGGCCGAGTTCCTCGCGGCCGCGCGCGCCTTCCGCCAGGGCAAGCCGGGATTCTCCCTCCAGGGACGGCCGCGCGGCCCGGGCGAGGCGCCGGAGGGCATCCGGGTCGGCTTCACCTGCTCGCGCAAGGTCGGCAATGCGGTCGCGCGCAACCGCGCCAAGCGCCGCCTGCGCGCCATCGCGCGGGAGGTCCTGCCCGGCGGAGGCCGGCCGGGATGGGATTATGTGCTGATCGGACGCCCCGGCGAGACCGCCAGACGGGACTTCGCCCAACTCTGCGCGGATCTGCGCGCGGCGCTCGCCTCCGTCCATGCCAAGGCGGCGCCGCGATGAGCCCGCTCGCGGCCCTGCTCGCGCTGCCGGTCCGCGGCTATCGCCTGCTGCTCTCGCCCTGGGTCGGGCATGGCTGCCGGTTCCAGCCGACCTGCTCGGCCTATGCGCTCGAGGCCCTCGAGACCCACGGCGCCTTCAAGGGCAGCTGGCTCGCCGCCCGCCGCATCGCGCGCTGCCATCCCTGGGGCGGGTCGGGCATCGACAACGTGCCGCGCTGAGGCGGCCGGGGCGTCGGAATTCGGGGGGGGGGCATCCACTCTCCTTCGACCGCTCCACAATCCAACGAGGGCAGCGCCCGGCCCGAGCAGGTGCGAGGCGCCCGCCGGGGGGCGGGGCGGGCGCTGCCCGGCGGTTCCCGCCGGGCCGGATGGTGACGCCAGGCGCGCCCAGAATCCGGACGAAGGCGTCGCGCCGTGGAATGCGCCCCCTGCCGACACGCCCACCCCTCGCTTGCGGCGCCCGTGCCGGGTCCCCTATATGCCGCCCATGCTCGACCATGACGACATCCACCCGCTCTTCCACGGCGCTCCGCAGACCACGGAATTCCGCAAGCTGCGCAAGCGCATCCTGCGGCTGACCCGCGAGGCGATCGAGACCTACGGCATGGCGCGGCCGGGCGACCGCTGGCTGGTATGCCTCTCGGGCGGCAAGGACAGCTACACGTTGCTCGCCGCCCTGACCGAGCTTCGCTGGCGCGGCGTGCTGCCGGTCGAGATCCTCGCCTGCAACCTCGACCAGGGGCAGCCGGGCTTCCCGGCCACCGTGCTGCCGGATTTCCTCGCGCGGATGGGCGTGCCGCACCGGATCGAATACCGCGACACCTATTCCATCGTCCTCGACAAGATCCCGCAGGGCAAGACCTTCTGCGCCCTCTGCTCGCGGCTCCGGCGTGGCCATCTCTACCGCATCGGCCGCGAGGAAGGCTGCCAGGCCATCGTGCTCGGGCATCACCGGGACGACATCCTCGAGACCTTCATGCTCAACCTGCTCTTCGGCGGGCGGCTCGCGGCCATGCCGCCGAAGCTCCTGAACGACGAGGGCGACCTTCACCTCTACCGCCCGCTCGCCCATGTGCCGGAGGCCGATTGCGCGCGCTTCGCGCAGGCGATGGGCTATCCCATCATCCCCTGCGACCTCTGCGGCAGCCAGGACGGGCTCCAGCGCCAGCAGGTCAAACGCATGCTCGACGAATGGGAGGCCCGGTCCCCGGGCCGGCGGCAGATCCTCTTCTCCGCGCTCGGCCGGGTCAGCCCGAGCCACCTGCTCGACCCCGGGATCTTCGATTTCAAGGGCCTGTGATCCCGCCGACCCGCGCAAACGCCGGCCGCTCGCGCCGGCCCGGCGCCTTCCCATCACGGAATTGCCTGGTGCAAGCCCCGCGACGGGCCTGCGGCCCGGCCTTTCCCCATCCCGAGGCTCGGTCCGGGGGCGTGGTTCCGGTCAGGCCATGCCGGCGACGATCGCGCGCAGGGTTTCAAGGCCGCGGCCGGTCTGGGCGGAGGTCAGCAGGATCTCGGGGAAGGCGGCCGGATGGGCGCCGAGCCCGGTCCGGACCTCATCCACGATGCGGGCGAGATCGGCGGCGCCGGGCTTGTCGGCCTTGGTCAGCACCACCTGGAAGGTCACGGCGGAGCGATCGAGCAGCCCCATGATCTCGCCGTCGACGGGTTTCAGGCCGTGGCGGGCGTCCACGAGCAGGAACGCCCGGCGCAGCGTCGCGCGCCCGGCGAGATAGGCGCGCATCAGCGCCTGCCAGCGCTCGACGATCGCACGCGGCGCCTCGGCGAAGCCGTAGCCGGGCAGGTCCACGAGATAGCGCTCCGGCCCCAGCGCGAAGAAGTTGATCTCCTGGGTGCGGCCCGGGGTGTTGGAGGCCCGCGCCAGCGCCTTGCGGCCGGTGAGCGCGTTGATCAGGCTGGATTTGCCGACGTTCGAGCGGCCGGCGAAGCAGACCTCCAGCCGGTCGGCCGGCGGCAGGCCGTCCATGGCGACGACGCCCTTGAGGAAGCTGCACTCGCCGGCGAAGAGCCGGCGCCCCGCTTCCACCGCCTCGGCATCGGGCTCCGCGGCCAGACCGAACGCCTGGGTCAAGCTGCCTCCGGGACGGCGGCATCGCCCAGCGCGACCCTTCCGCCTTCGGTCACTTCCGCGTAGACGCCGAAGTCGCGATGGCCCCAGCCGGCCTCGAGGGCGCCGAGCGTATCGGCGTCCCTGCGCCCGGTCGCGGGATTCGCGGTGGTCGCCTTGCAGCGGGTGATGCGCTCGCGGATGCGGAAGGTGGCGCCGCCGATGCGCAGGGAGCGGCCGATCAGGTCGAATTCCTCCCAGGGCGCGAGGCCCTCGAGCCAGATGTTGCCGCGGAACCGCTCCATGGCGAGCGGGCTCGCGAATCGCTCGGAGAGCGCGCGCAGGCTGGCGAGGCCGAGGATCGAGACCGAGGGATAATCGGTGTCGGTCATGCCGCGCGGCGCCCGGGCGACGAAGGCCGGGCGGCTCCGCTCCGGGTCGGAGAGCGGGACGACCCATGCGATCAGCCGGGTCGCGTCCTCGGGCCGGTCGGGGTCGATGGTGATCGGCGCGCGGCGGGGGTGGCTGAGCGTGACCGTGCCGGCGGCCTCGTCGACGCAGGCGCGGATCGCGATCAGGTCGGGGGATTTGGCGGCGCGGCTGAAATTGGCGCACGCCGCCCAGTCCGAAGCGACCGGCGACACCTTCGCCGCCTCGTGGGCGATGGCCCAGACGCGGTCCCAGGGCATGGTGGCGCCGGCGGCGAAATCCGCGCCGGCGACCGATTCGACCCCGTGCGACTTGATCGGATGGCGCCAGAGATGCGCGACGCGCGCCGCCACCGCGTCACTCGGCCTTCTTGGATCGCTTCAGCGGGCCGAGGATGTTGCCCAATACGTCCGGCTTCACGCCCTGGCTGCGCATGATCGTGTATTGCTGGGTGAAGGTGATGAGGTTGTTGGTCACCCAGTAGATCACCAGCCCCGAGGCGAACTGGCCCATCATGAACATGAAGACCCAGGGCATCCAGGCGAAGATCGTCGCCTGGGTCTTGTCGGTGGGTGCGGGGTTGAGCTTCATCTGCAGCCACATCGAGATGCCCATCAGGATCGGCCAGACGCCGATCGAGAGGATCGCGAGGAGGCTGGCCGGTCCGGGCGCATCCCAGGGCAGCAGCCCGAAGAGATTGAAGATCGAGGTCGGGTCGGGCGCACTGAGATCCCTGATCCAGCCGAAGAACGGGGCGTGCCTGAGCTCGAGCGTGACGAAGATCACCTTGTAGAGCGAGAAGAAGATCGGGATCTGGATGAGGATCGGCAGGCAGCCGGCCGCGGGATTGACCTTCTCGCGCTTGTAGAGGGCCATGACCTCCTGCTGCATCTTCATCTTGTCGTCGCCGGCGGTCTCCTTGATCTTCTCCATCTGCGGCTGGAGCGCCTTCATCTTCGACATCGAGACATAGGACTTGTAGGCCAGCGGGAAGAGCAGCGCCTTGATGATGAAGGTCAGCCCGATGATCGCCCAGCCCATGTTGCCGATGAGCCCGTGCAGGAGATGCAGCGCCTGAAAGATCGGCTTGGTCAGGAAGAAGAACCAGCCCCAGTCGATGGCGTCCACGAAGCGGTCGATGTGCCGCTCCTCCTGATAGGCGCGGATCGTTTCCCATTCCTTGGCGCCGGCGAAGAGCCAGGTGGTCGCCTCGCCGGTCTCGCCCGGGGCCACCGCCATGGTCGGCAGCCGCACGTCGGTCTGGAAGGTGTCCGAGCTCTCGGTGTATTTGGTGACGGCGGTGAAGGGCTGGCCCGCCGGGGGCACCAGCGTCGTCATCCAGTAATGGTCGGTGAAGCCGATCCAGCCGTTTTCCGCGACCTCCACGACGCTGGCGGCGGCGTTCTCGGCCTCGTTCGTCTCGAGATCGGCGATCTTGTCGTATTTCAGCTCGGTCAGCGAGCCGTCGGCGACCATGATCACGCCTTCGTGCAGGATGTAGAAGCCGCGCAGGTTGCTCGGCTTGCCGTGGCGCGCGATGATCCCGTAGGGTGCGACGCGCACCTCCGCGCCGCTGGTGTTCTCCACCGATTGCGTCACGTCGAACATGTAGTTCTCGTCGACCGAGATCGTGCGGCGGAAGACGAGGCCCGCGCCGTTGTCCCAGATCAGCGTCACCGGCGTCGCCTCGGTGAGCTCGCTGCCGCTCTCGATCCGCCATTCGGTGGTGGGGCCGGGGACGGCGTCGGGGGCGAGGCCCGCGCCGGGGCGCCAGCCGTAGAGCGCGTAATAGGCCTCCGGCACGCCCGAGGGCTTGAGCAGCGTCACCATGGGCGAATCCTTGGCGACGGTCTCGAAATAATCGGTGAGCTTGAGGAAATCGATGCGCCCGCCCTGGAGCGAGATCGAGCCCGAGAGCCGCGCGGTGCGGATCGGGATCCGCGTCGTGCTGGCGAGCGCCGCGTCGAGCGACTGCGGTGCCGCGGCCGCCAGTTCCGGCGCGCCGCCGGCGGTCCCCTCGGCGGGCGGCACCGCCAGGCCGGTGCCCTCGGGCGCCTCGGCGGTGATGGCCGGCGGCTGCGTCTGCTCGGGGAACCATTCCGGGAAGAGCATCGGGCCGAGCGTGAACCAGACCAGGATGACCAGGAAGCTCAGCGCGGTCGCCAGGATCAGGTTTCTGTTCTGGTCGTCCATCCACGCGGCTCCAGTCAGGGTCTTGAAAACCTGACGGGGGTTCAACAGCCGCGGGCCTGAAAGGTCAAGGTGTATTCGGGTCGCGCTTCCCGCCCGCTCCGGCGGCGGCGGCGACCGGCACGAAACCACCGGCCTCCCGGACGCAATGCAGCCAGATCGAGGCCTGGGCGAAGGACATGGGCTCGGCGATCAGGAAGCCCTGGGCGAAGCCGCAGCCGAGCCGCCGGAGCATCGCGGCGGCGGCTTCGGTCTCCACGCCTTCGGCGAGCGTCGCGATTCCGAGCGCGCGGGCCATGGCGATCATCGAGGCGGTCAGCTGCTGCTGTTCCTCGCTTCCCTCGATGCCGGCAATGAAGCTGCCGTCGATCTTGATGCGGTTCACCATGAAGCGGCGCAGGTTCGAGATCGAGGCATGGCCGGTGCCGAAATCGTCGAGCTCGATGGAGAATCCGCTCGAGGCGAGCCCGCGCAGGTTGCGCACGACGAGGTCCGCGTCGCTCTTGATGAGCACCGTCTCGAGCACTTCGATCGAGAGCCGCGCGGGATCGATGTCGAAGCGCTCGGTCTCCCATTTGATCTTCTCGATCAGCCGGGGGTCGCGGAGCTGCGCCAGGGCGAAATTGACCCCGACCTTGGGCACGACGAGCCCGGCGGCGTCCCAGGCCTGGATGGCGTCGAGCGAGCGGGTCAGGATCATTTCCCCGATGCGCTCGGTCAGGTCGGTCTCCTCGGCGAAGTCGAGGAAGGCCGAGGGCATCAGCAGCCCGTGGCGCGGATGCTGCCAGCGGATGAGGGATTCGAAGCCGGCGAAGGCGCGGGTCTCGAGCGCGATCTGCGGCTGGAAGAAGGGGATCAGCTCGCCGGTGTCGATCGCCGCGAGCAGCTCGGTATAGAGCGTCTCGCGCCGCTCGACCGCGGTGCGCAGCCCGTCGCGGAAATAGCGCACGTTGCCGGTGCCCACGCCCTGGGCCTCGCCGAGCGCGATCCTGGCATTGGCGAGGATGCGGTCCGGGTCGGGCTGGTCGTCGGAGAGCAGGGTGACGCCGATGCTGCAGCTGATGTGCCGCGCGCCGCCGCGGATCGAGAAGGGCTGCCGCAGCGCCGCCTGGATGCGGGCGGCGATCGGCGCGGCGGCGTTGGCGTCTTCCAGATCGAGGGCGACGACGACGAAATTGTCTTGCCCGACATAGGCGGCGAAATCCCCGCCGCGCATCGCCTGGCGGATGCGCCGCGCCGTGAGGCGGATGATCTCGTCGCAATCCCGCTGGCCGAGGGTCTCGCGCAGGATGCCGAAGCGGTCGAGATCGACCCGCAGCACCGCGGTCTGGGTGGCGCTCCGCTCCGACCCGGCCGCGATGCGTGCAAGGAAGGCGTGCAGATAGGTGGCGTTCGGCAGGCCGGTCAGGGAATCGTGGAGCAGGCGAAAGCGGTTCTCGCGGTCCGTCTCGCGGCTCCGGGCGACCCATTCGGCGATGCGCCGGCGCGCGGGCCGGAGCACCATCCCCACCAGCGCCACGCCGCCGAGCAGCTGGAGCGCCGTGGCGACCAGGATCGTGCTCCGGGTCCGGGTCGCGGCCGCTTCGGTGGCGGCGCGATGGCGCGAGGCGATCAGGTTGAGCCGGGGCAGGATCCTGGCTTCGAGCGCCGCGGCGACGCGCGCGGCCTCCCGCGCGTCGACCCGCGGGCTCTGCGACAGGGCGGCGGCCTCGCCCGCGATCTCGACCAGCGTCGAGGTCTCGCCCTCGACCCCGGCCCGGGCGAGCCGGTCCCGTTCCTGGCCGAGCAGCTGCTCGGTGTCCCAGGCCAGCCGGGTCTGCTGCATGGGCGCGTCCGGCGCATCCGGCCGCTCGGCGAGCATGTCGAGCGCCGCGACCATGGATTGCGCCGAGGCGGCCTCGGCGGCGGCGGCGAGGGCGAGATCCGCCATCAGCGCCTGCCGCCGGGCGCTGCGCTCCACCTCGATGAAGGATGCCACGAGCATCGCCAGCCCGGCGCAGAGCATGATCGCGCACGCCCGCGCGAACTGGCGGTCGGGTGTCATGCCGGCTGGGGAGGGCGGCGAGGTGGACATGGCCGGCACCCTATCCCGGCCGCACCTCAGCAACGGTTAACCGACCGGCCCGGTCCGGGGGCAATCTCGGCGGCATTCAATGCAAATTTTGGCGGCGCGCCACGCCCGTGCCGATCGGGCTTCCGCGTGATGTGACGATGATGACGCGCGGCCTGCAATGAGCGGCCTTCATGCACACTGCACGACACTAGGTCTGGCTGAGGGCGGCGTGATCGATTCTACTGGGCGACTCCGTTCGAAAGGATCGTCCATGCTGCAACGAGCCATCACCGCCCTCC
>NZ_DAIUBO010000188.1:0-7748 GCF_036846665.1 Amaricoccus sp.
CGGGGATGTTGAGCAGGATCGCCGTGCGCGAGCCGCCGTAGATCGCACCGACATACATGCAGATCAGCACGAGGATCGCCGTGTCGCGGTCGAGCGTATAGGTCAGCGTCGTGAGCAGGGCCACGCCCATGGTCGCCGTCAGGCCCGGCAGGCTGCCCACGAAGATCCCGAGCAGCGTCGCCCAGGTGACATGGAAGAGCGCGGCGAGGGTGGCGAACCCGGCCAGCGCGGAGACGAACTCCGTCAGCCGCTCCATCAGGGCAGCCGCACGAGAAAGGCATAGCGGAAGAGCACCGCGATCAGGCCGGAACTCGCCAGCCCGAAGCCGGATGCCGCCGCCAGCCGCAGAAGAAGCGCCTTGCCGCCCGGGCCACCCTCGCCGCCGAAGACCGCGACGAAGGAAGCGACGAATATCGCCGTCGCCCAGAAGAAGCTCAGGTTGCCCACCAGCACCAGCGCGTAGACGAGGCAGAGGCCGAGCGCCACGCCGGCGTCGCGCCAGGATTCCATGCCCGCGCCCCCTTCGGCCGCGGGGCGCTCCCGCCGCGCCGAGAGCCAGAGCAGCGCGGCGCAGACGGCGAGCAGCAGCCCCAGGATCATCGGCACGAGGCCGGGAATGCTCGCCGGATGGATGCGCCGCACCTCCAGACGGTCCATCGCCCAGCCGCCGTAGAGCGAAGCCATGCCGATCGCGAAGAGCACGATCGCGGCGACGCGGTCCGCCCGCGCGGATTCAAGCTGCATCGTCACAATCCCGGATTGCCGCAGGCAACGGCCGGCGGGCCGATCCGGCTGCGGGCGGAGCCGCTGGCCCGTCCGCAGCCGAAACGCTCATTCCGCCGGACAGGTGATGCCGATCTCGGAGGGATCGAGCACCGCCTCGCCGCGGGTCACCCGCGCGCAGGCCTCCGAGATCACCACCGGCATGGCCCGCTCGCGCGCCTCGTCGCCGTAGCTCGGCGCGAAGACCGCCCCGCGCTCGTTGGCATAGGCCTGGAGCTCTGGCGAGGTCATCACCTTCTCCGCCCAGACCTTGTCCACGGTGTCATAGACTTCCTGCGGCGCGCCGACCGGGATGAAGACGCCGAAATAATCCGGCGCGACCGGCATGTCCGGCAGCCATTGCGTGATCGGCGGGATCGGATCGAGCCCTTCGATCACCAGCGGCTCGTCGGAGAGCACCGCCAGCGGGCGGATCTTGCCGCCGCGGATCATCTCGGCCTGTTCGGTGGCCAGCTGCGTCGTGGCCTCCACCTCGCCGCTCGCCGCCGCGATCACCGCCGGGTTGCCGCCGTCATAGGCGATCATCCGGGCGTTGAAAGGCTCGCCCGCCGCCTCCGAGATCCCCGCGAGCGCCATGCCGCCCGAGGAATTCACCCCCGCGGTGCCGACCGTGATCTCGCCCGTTTTGACCGCGTCGAGCAGCCCGCCGAAATCCTCGATTGCGGAATCTGCGTTCACGCTGACCACCGGCACGTTCGCGACATGCAGATAGATGCGATAATCGTCGATCGAGGTATCCTCCACGAGACCCGTCACCGCATAGGTCGCGTTGTTCGCGATGGCGTTCGCCGTCCAGGTATAGCCGTCGCGCGGCGCGTCGAGCGCGGATTGCGTGCCCGTCGAGCCCGAGGCGCCGGGCTGGTTGACCACGACGATCTGGGTACCGAGCGCCTCCTCGAGGATCGGCGCCACCACGCGCGTCACCTGATCGGTCGACCCGCCCGCCGACCACGGCACGATGATGTTGATCGGCCGGTCCGGCACCCATTGCGCGAAGGCCGGCGCGCAGGCCGCAAGGGCCAGGCCTGCCACCGCGAGTCCCATGCTCTTGGATTGCATCTTCTTCCTCCCCGTTGTTACCAACTGGTAACAAATGGCTCGGACCCCGTTGTGTCAAGGCGGAACTACCATGACGAACCGCCCGCCCGCCGGCGGCAGGGCGGGTGGATCGGCACAGGATTTCGTGCGGGATGGCCCTCGGGGCCGGGATCGCGCGGGAGGGAGCGTGCCCCGCGTCCGTGCTACCGAAGACCGGTCGCTTCGAGCAGCCCCAGGCGCTTGGCCTCGTAATAATAGCCCCTTGCGTACCAGCCGACCGCCTCGTCCGGGTCGCCGTCCGCCACCAGCCAGGCGCCGCGCAGGTACTTCACCCCGTAGGTCAGGTTGGTCTCGGCATCGAGCAGGCCCTCCGGCCGGCCGCGATAGCCCATGGTGCGCGCCGTCTCGGGCAGGATCTGCATGAGCCCGTAATAGGGGCCGTTGCGCGCCGCCGGAATGTGCCGGCTCTCGCGGATCACCACGCGCTGCACGAGATCGGTCGGCACGCCGTAGCTGCGGGAGGTGGTCTCGATCAGGGCGCGAAGCTCGGGCGTCTCGTTCGGATAGAGCCCCGCGCGTCCGACCTCCGGAGCCGGCGTCTGGCCGGCGCAGGCCACGAGCGTCATCAGGGTCAGCGCCAGCGCCGCGGCACGGCCGCGGGCGGGCCTGCCCGCATCAGCCAAGATCGATCTTGCCTTCGACCACATGCTCGAAATCCTGTCCCTCGACCGTCACCACCGTGCGCAGCTTCAGGCTGCCCCGATCGAGCCCCCGCTCGCGCACCAAGGCCTCGATCGCCTGCTGCGAGGTCACCCCGACCTGCTTGAGATACTTGCGCATCGACATGTTGAACTTCTCGTCCATCCGCCCCGATCCCGTCCTGCTCTGCCCGCTGCAATCTAGTGCGGCCGGCCACCGCCCGCCAGACCGCGTGCGGCCGATGGCGACCCGCGCCGGCGGGACGGCGGAATGCCGCCATTGCCTGCCCCGGCCAGGCGGGCGATACTCGCCCCGTTGCGGCCAACGCAGGCGGATCCCGGGCATGAGCGACACATTCGACCGCGCCCGTGCGCTCGAGGAGAACCTCGCGCGCCAGATCGAGGCGATCCGCGCCTCGGACGTCAAGATCACCCTGCTGGTGCCGACCTGCACCGCGATGATCGGCGTGGTCGCGGCCCTGCTGCGCAGCGCCGATCTCGGCGCCCTGCCCACGGCCTACGTGCTGCTGAGCACGATCCCCATCGTGGTCGCCTATGCCTTCATGGCCCTGTCGGTGATCCCGCGGCTGCGTGGACAGCGGTCGGACTCGCTGGTCTTCTTCGGCGGAATCGCCGCCCAGGACGCGGCCGAGTTCCGCGCCCGCGCCCTCGCGCTGACCCGCGAGGCCTATCTCGCGGACCTGGCCGATCAGTGCCACGCCGCCGCCGGGATCGCGCGCACCAAGTACCGCCACGGCCGCCACGCCTATCTCGCCTTCTTCCTCGCCCTGCCCTTCTGGGCGCTGGCGATCTACCTGCTCAGCCACCCGGGCTGACCGGAGGGGGGCCACCGGGCGGTTAACCGATCGATTACGTTGAAGTTGACCCAAATTGCCCGTTCCCGCAGTCTGATCGCGTGGAGAGCAAGGGGTGAGGGGCGACATGCGTGCCGGTTTCTGGGCGATCGCCCTATTCGGACTTGCCGCCTGCGCCGGCGGCGACCCGGTGGTCCGGCCGAGCGAGAGCGGCGGCAACCGCGCCGACGGCATCGTGACCATGTCCTCGACCACCAGCCTCTATTCGCCCTCCGGCCCGGACTGGCGCGTCGGCCAGGAGGGCGCGGCGAAGCGCTGCCAGTCCTGGGGCCATGACGCCGCGCCGACCTTTGCCGGCTGGCGCGAGAAATGCACCGCCTGGGACCGCTACGGCCGCTGCCTGACCACGCTCGAGACCCGCTACTACGATTGCCAGGGCTGAGGCGGGCGACGCCCTGCCCCATTTGCAAAGGGACCGAAAGCGCCTATAGGCGCGCTCCATGAGCCTCAACCCGCCCGACCTGCGGCCCGACCGCGCGCCCGAACCCCGCCAGGCCGAGCCGCCGCGGCCGGGCCAGCCGCGCGTGGGCATGGTCTCGCTCGGCTGCCCCAAGGCGCTGGTGGACAGCGAGCGCATCCTCACCCGCCTGCGCGCCGAGGGCTATGCCATCTCGCCCGACTACGCCGGCGCGGAGGCGGTGATCGTCAATACCTGCGGCTTCCTCGATTCCGCCCGCGCCGAGAGCCTCGAGGCGATCGGCGAGGCGCTGGGGGCGAACGGGCGGGTGATCGTGACCGGCTGCCTCGGGGCGGAGCCGGAATTCATCACCGGGGCGCATCCGAGCGTGCTCGCCGTCACCGGGCCGCATCAATACGAGGCGGTGCTCGACGCGGTGCATGCGGCGGTGCCGCCGGCGCCCGATCCCTTCATCGACCTGCTGCCGGGCAGCGCGGTGCATCTCACGCCGCGGCACTACAGCTATCTCAAGATCTCCGAGGGCTGCAATCACCGCTGCCGCTTCTGCATCATCCCCGACATGCGCGGGAAGCTGGTCTCGCGCCCCGTGAATGCGGTGCTGCGCGAGGCGGAGCGGCTGGTGGCGGCGGGGGTGAAGGAGCTGCTGGTCATCAGCCAGGATACCTCCGCCTACGGGCTCGACCGGCGGCACGACAGCCATGAATGGCACGGGCGCGAGGTCAGGAGCCACCTCACCGACCTCGCCCGCGAGCTCGGCTCGCTCGGCGCCTGGGTGCGGCTCCACTACGTCTATCCCTACCCGCATGTGCGCGACCTGATCCCGCTGATGGCCGAGGGCCTCGTGCTGCCCTATCTCGACGTGCCGTTCCAGCACAGCCACCCGGACGTCCTCCGCCGCATGGCCCGGCCGGCGGCGAGTGCGCGGACGCTCGAGGAGATCGCGGGCTGGCGGGCGGTCTGCCCGGATCTGGCGCTGCGCTCGACCTTCATCGTCGGCTTTCCCGGCGAGACGGAGGCGGAATTCGCGCATCTGCTCGACTGGCTGGAGGCGGCGCAGCTCGACCGGGTCGGCGCCTTCAAATACGAGGACGTGAAGGGGGCGCGGGCGAATGCCCTGCCCGGCCACCTGCCCGAGGCGGTCAAGGAGGAACGCTGGGCCCGCTTCATGGAGAAGGCCCAGGCGATCAGCGCCGCCAGGCTCGCCGCGAAGGTCGGCCGCCGGATGGAGGTGATCGTCGATGCGGTGGACGACGAGGGGGCCACCTGCCGCACGAAGGGGGACGCGCCGGAGATCGACGGCAGCCTCTTCATCGACGAGGATTTCGCCAGCCTCGCCCCCGGCGACATCGTGACGGTGGCGGTCGAGGAGGCCTCGGACTACGACCTCTGGGGCCGGATCTGCCCGGGCTGAAACCTGTCCCCATGGGGACAGCCTACAGGTCATTGATATGGCTTGATAATTCTCTTAACGAGACGTTACCCGCCGCGCGGCACGCTGTCGCCTCATGGAAGCGGAGGTTTCACCGTCTGACCGGTGCGGGAGCACCGGCATGACTGCAGCTTCACGGCAGGAAGGCGGCAGTCATGCCCGCCGCCATGGGCCCAAGGGCGGCGGACCGGGCGAGGCGCCGGATGTCGGGGCGGCGGACGGCCATGACGCCGTCGCGTGACGTATATTTGCAAATATATTTATGAAACAATGTGAAAACAGTTGAAACGTGCCTGCGCCACATTTCGTGGCGCACTCCCAAACGTATAGACCGAGCGCACGTCATGCACAGCAGGAAGGTCACCGAGCCGTACAAGAAGATTGTTCTAGTTAGACTGCGCGCCTAGAGCCATCTTCCGTATACTATCTATCCTTATATCTATCGCCCCTTTGTATTCATCGTCTTGCCGATGACGAACTTTCATTTCATTCAGAAGGTTTATGGCCCTTTCATAGTTCCGATTCTGAACATTCAAAGAGACAATTTCATTGATCTCTTGGTCGGAGTAATCGAGGTCGCCAATTGAAAATACATAAATAATTGTTGCGATACCTATAACTGACAAACATAACGCAAAGAAGGATCTTACATTGGCGTCTAACTTCTCGTCCACCAAACCATTGATAAGTACATGTGTAAAATACGAAAACACAAATATCAATACTATTGTAAATAAATCACTTCGATCGAATTTAAGGTCAGCCTCTATAAAATTTGCGATAATAATTCCAAGTAATATTCCGAGTATACCAGAAGATAGCGGGAATAGATACTTTCTCCAACTTTCAAAGCGATCTGATAAGGCAAGCACCCCCGGCAATATTCCTAGCACGGCTAATATGATGCTAAGGTGCTGCACCGATACCTCCAGAGCTTAGAAGGAAGGCAGCGCGTCTAAGACCGCGCTGACCTGTAGTGCAAAAGTTCTCACAAACACGATTGAAACTCCCGCCACTCCCCCGCGCTCATGCCGACATCCTCGCGGGTGACGGTCTCGCCCTTCAGCATCCGCCGCAGCGCCTCCATCCCCTTCCCCGAGAACTGCACCGCGTTCAGCCTATAATCCTCGAAGGCGGCCCAGGCGGCCGGGACCCAGTCCTTCACCACCTCGCCGATGGCTTGCGCGTAGGCGCGGATCTCGTATTGGGCGTGCGGATCGGCGCGCAGGCGCAGGAAGTGGAAGAGGTTGTGCAGATCCACCTTCCAGTACCATTGCGTATAGACGTTCGCCGGCAGGTTCATGCGCGCGAGCTCGCGGGCGAGGCCGGACTGGCCCTCCTGGGAGAGCATCGCCTCGTAATGGTCGTAGGCGCGGGCGGAATCCTCGCGCAGGATCTCGAGCACGCGGGCGGATTCCGCCGCGTCCAGCACTGCGCCGCGGCCCTGGTTCATGGTGGTGGACTGGGCGGCGAGATGCTCCGGGGCGGGGATGTAGAATTCGCGGTCGAGGATCGAGTAGCGCGCGGAATATTCGTTCACGTTGGCGGTGCGGTGGCGGATCCACTGGCGGGCGACAAAGACGGGGAGCTTCACGTGCAGCTTGATCTCGCACATCTCGAAGGGCGTCGAATGCCAGTGGCGCATCAGGTAGCGGATCAGCCCGGCATCGTCGCGCGTCGTGCGCGTGCCCTCGCCGTAGGAGACCCGCGCCGCCTGCACGATGGCGCCGTCGTCGCCCATGTAGTCGACCACCCGGATCAACCCGTGGTCGAGCACCGGGATGGCGTGGAAGAGCCAGGCCTCCATGCCGGGCGAGACCGCGCGCAGGGTCTGGGCGGGATGGGCGCGCCGGGCGGCGATCGCGGCCTTTTGTTCCTCGGTCAGCGGCATATGTTAATCCTTCGATCCGGCGGCAGAGAGGGATTCGCCGCAACCAGATATAGCATATTGACGGAAGGCATCCCCAAGATGAAGCTAAAATATCTGCACACCATGGTTCGGGTGAAGGACCTCGACGCCTCGCTGCGCTTCTGGAGGCTGCTGGGGCTCGAGGAGACCCGGCGCATCGAGAACGAGCGCGGCCGCTTCACCCTGGTCTTCCTCGCGCCCCCGGGCCAGCCGGAATGCCCGGTGGAGCTCACCTACAACTGGGACGGGGACGAGGGCCTGCCCTCCGACAGCCGGCATTTCGGGCATCTCGCCTATGGCGTCGAGGACATCTACGCGACATGCGATCATCTCGCGCGCAACGGGGTGACGATCAACCGGCCGCCGCGGGACGGGCACATGGCCTTCGTGCGCTCGCCCGACAATGTCTCGGTCGAGATCCTCCAGATGGGCGACGCGCTGGCGCCGGCGGAACCGTGGAAGAGCATGGAAAACACCGGGCATTGGTGAGGGCACTTCTGGAGCTCGTCTCTTCTGGCACGACCGTCCCGCCTGAAGATGAGGGCAGCGCCTGGCCCGGCGGGTGCGAAGCGCCCGCGTCGTGCCGGAGGCACGCCCT
>NZ_DAIUBO010000189.1:0-7665 GCF_036846665.1 Amaricoccus sp.
TGGACGGCCTCGGAGGGCTCGCGCGCGAGATGCTGTCTGGCAGCATCGGAGCAGCGGCATGACCCGCGCGATGGCGGTCCCCGAGACGGTCACAATTCACGTGCCATTCCGCATCGTGAAGCGCGGCGGGCGGAAAGAGATGCAGCGGCCATCAGGCACCCAAGCGCGCGGGAGGCCGGACGATACGCTCATCAAGGCGCTTGCGCGCGCGTTCCGCTGGAAGAGGATGCTCGACAACGGTGACTTTGCCACGGTAGCCGACCTCGCCGCACAGGAAGGCATCGCTGTCTCCTACCTCACGCGTGTGCTTCGGCTGACGCAGCTTGCGCCCGATCTCGTCGAGGCGATACTCGACGCACGGCATCCCCCGGGCCTGACGCTTCAGTCGCTGCGAGTGCAGATCCCCGATGAATGGTCGAGGCAGCGCGAGTCCTTGCTGCCAGGGACGGAATAAGGCTTGCGGCATCAGTCGGCCACGCTGTAGCTTCTCCGAGCCGTTGTCAGGCGAAAGAGCTGCCAAACCAAAGAATTGTGCGTTGATCTGAGCCGAGTTCTTTGACAAGCCGTTTGCTGCGCGATGGCATGTCGAAACCGGGCGAAGTAGATTGCGCATGAACGAAGCCGATACCTGCAGGAAGTTCGTCGTCCCGAAGCTGCAGGAAGCAGGCTGGGATGATCGCCCGCACGCGATAAACGAGCAGAGAACTTTTACTGACGGCCGAGTTGTATTTGTCGGCGGCAAAGCTCGCCGTGGCAAGCAGAAGCGCTCAGACTATCTTCTCCGATATAATCCGGATTTCCCGATCGCGGTCGTTGAGGCCAAATCCCGCTACCGGCACGCCGCGGAGGGCCTCCAACAAGCCAAGGAATATGCGGAAATCCTTGGACTTCGGTTCGCGTATTCGACCAACGGGATCGAGATTGTCGAGTTCGACTACACGACCGGCATCGAGCGAACGATTTCGGATTTCCCGGCGCCTGATGACCTTTGGGCCCGGCTCCGCCGCGCCGAGGGCATTGTCGACGACCAAGTGGCCGAACGGCTGCTGACGCCCACCTTTCCAGACCGAGCCAAACCCCTTCGCTACTATCAGGAAATCGCGGTGAACCGCGCGGTCCAAGCGGCCCTTCAGGGCAGGAAGCGGGCCCTCCTCACACTGTGCACCGGAGCGGGCAAGACTGCCGTCGCCTTCCAGATCTGCTGGAAGCTATGGTCAGCACGCTGGAATTCCAAAGGGGTCAACCGAAACCCGAAGATCCTGTTTCTCGCTGATCGCAACGTCCTGGTCGACGATCCGATGGCAAAAGACTTCAGCCCATTTGGCGACGCCCGTCACAAGATCGCCGGCGGTTTGGCGGTCAAGAGCCGCGACATGTATTTCGCCATCTACCAGTCCATCGCGCGTGACGAGAACCGTCCCGGCCTTTATCGCGAGTATGCGCGCGATTTCTTTGATCTCATCATCATTGACGAATGTCATCGCGGCAGTGCTCGCGACGACAGCAACTGGCGGGAAATCCTCGAATGGTTCAAGCCCGCAACCCAAATTGGGATGACAGCGACGCCGCGTCGAGAGGACAATGTCGATACCTACAACTATTTCGGTGATCCGCTTTACGAGTACAGCCTCGCGCAGGGCATCGCTGACGGCTTCCTGGCCCCGTATCGGGTCCATCGCGTCATATCGGACTACGATGCAGCCGGCTGGCGACCAACGCGGGGTGAACTTGATCGCTATGGACGCGAGATCCCCGACGCCGAATACTCCACGCGGGACTTCGAGCGGGTCGTGGCGCTGCGGGCGCGAACGCAGGCCATTGCGAGACATCTCGCGGGCTTCATGGCCGAGACCGACCGCTTCGCAAAGACCATTATCTTCTGCGTCGACCAAGAACACGCGCTCGAAATGCGGCAGGCGCTTGCCGCCCTGAACACCGATCTCGTGAAGGACCATCCCGACTACGTTTGCCGTGTGACGTCCGACGAAGGCGATGTGGGAAGCGCGCACAGGGCGAAGTTTCAGGATGTCGAGACCCAGACACCGGTCATCCTCACCACGTCGCAGCTTCTCACGACCGGCGTGGACGCCCCCACCTGCAAGAACGTGGTGCTCGCGCGGGTCGTCGGCTCCATGCCGGAGTTCAAGCAGATCATCGGACGGGGCACCCGTCTCCGGCCCGACTACGGCAAGCTCGCCTTCAACATCATCGACTACACCGGAACCGCGACGCGCATGTTCGCCGATCCCGCCTTTGACGGCGATCCCGTCCGCGAGGACGAAGCGGTCATCAATGCGGACGGCGACATCGTGGAAGAGCGCGAGATCGAAGAAGTGGCGCCGGATCCGGACGATTTTCCTGAAGGGCCCGATATTCCGGATGGACCGGTCGAGCTGGGGGACGAGGGCGAGAACGGGCCCCGCAAGTTCTATGTCGACGGCGGCGAGGTCGCGATCGTCCGGCACCTCGTGTACGAACTCGATTCTGACGGCCGGCAACTCGCCTGCCGCCAGCTCACCGATTACACTGGCGACAAGGTCCGCACACTCTACCCCAATGCGTCGGAACTGCGCACGGACTGGCTCGATCCCGAACGCCGGGCGGAAATCGTCGAGCGGCTTGAGGAAAAGGGCATCGACCTCGATTCCCTGGCTGATGCAGTCGGAAAGCCGGAGGCCGACCCGTTCGATCTCCTTTGCCATCTCGCCTATAACGCGCCGCTGCGCACCCGGCGCGAGCGCGCTGACCGTCTGGTGAGGGAGCAGGACGAGTTTCTGGACCGCTTCGGGCCGGATGCCCGCGAAGTTCTGGATGCCGTGCTTGAAAAGTATGCCGAACATGGCAGTGCCCAGTTCAAGCTGCCCGACATCCTGGAAGTGCCCCCGTTCAACGAGTGGGGCAACGTCATTGAAATCGCCGCCCGCTTCGGCGGGGGCAAGGAGCTGCGCAGCGCCGTCACCGAGCTGCAGCGTCTGCTCTACACCGCTTGAATTGAAGGAGCTCTATCTTGGCTACAACCGCCCGAAAGAAGGCTGCGCCGAAGCAACTGACCACTGCCCAGCGTCTCGACAGCATCATCAAGTCTGCCCGCAAGATCATGCGAAAGGACAAGGGGCTGAACGGCGACCTTGATCGGTTGCCGATGCTCACCTGGATCATGTTCCTGAAGTTCCTCGACGACATGGAGCGGATCGAGGAGGGACGCGCAGAACTTGCGGGCAAGGATTATCGCTCGATCATCGAGGCCCCTTATCGCTGGCGCGATTGGGCGGCGGATGCCGATGGCATCACCGGTCCCGACCTCCTGTCGTTCCTCGTTTCGGAAATGACCGAGCGCCCGGACGGCACACGCGGCCCGGGGCTCTTCGCCTATCTCCGAGGCTTGCGCGGCGACAATGGGCGGCGCGAGCGGCGCGACGTGATCGCAACCGTCTTCCAAGGCTTCGCCAACCGGATGGAGAGCGGCTACCTGTTGCGCGACGTTGTCAACCTAATCGACGGCATCCATTTCGATTCTTCGGAAGAAGTTCACACCCTCGGCCGCCTGTACGAGACGTTGCTGCGCGAGATGCGCGACGCTGCAGGGGACTCGGGCGAGTTCTACACGCCCCGGCCGGTTGTGCGGTTCATGGTCGAGGTGACCGATCCCAAGCTGGGCGAGACCATCCTTGACCCGGCATGCGGCACCGGGGGATTTCTGACCGAGGCGTTCCTGCATCTCGAGCGCCAGGCCGATACGGTCGAGAAGCGACGCATCCTGCAGGAAGACAGCTTCTTCGGTGGCGAGGCCAAGTCGCTGCCGTTCCTGCTGTCCCAGCTCAACCTCCTGCTGCACGGCCTGCATGCCCCGCGCATCGACCCGGGCAATGCCCTTCGCTTCCGCCTGGCCGAGATCGGCGAGGATCAGCGGGTCAATGTCATCCTGACCAATCCGCCATTCGGCGGCGAGGAGGAGGCAGGCATCCTCAACAACTTCCCCGAGGACCGGCGCACGGCCGAGACGGCACTGCTGTTCCTCCAACTGATCATGCGGCGCCTGAAGCGCGCCGGGCGCGGCCGGGCCGCGGTCGTCGTTCCGCACGGCACGCTGTTCGGCGATGGCATCTCGGCGCGGATCAAGGCGGACCTGCTCGAGAAGTTCAACCTGCACACGGTGGTCCGGCTGCGTGAAGGGGTGTTCGCGCCCTACACGGACATCCCGGCAAACCTGATCTTCTTCGACACGACCGGGCCGACGAAGGACATCTGGTACTACGAGATGCCGCTGCCGGAGGGCCGCAAGAAATACTCGAAGACCGCGCCCATGGCCTATGAGGAGTTTGCGGACTGCCTTACCTGGTGGAAGACGCGCGAGCCGAACGAGCGCGCCTGGAAGGTCTCCGCGACTGATCTGATCCAGCGCGATGCGCAGGACCGCGTCGTCGCATGCAACCTGGACATCAAGAATCCGCATTCCGGCGAGGTCGCCGATCATCGCGCGCCGGCCGAGATCGTGGATGCGATCATCACACAGGAACAGCGGATCCTCGGCATCATGGACGAGATCAAGGCCGTGCTGGCGGAGCGGGTGTGATGTCGCGGACAATAACTATTGACAGGTTTCTGACCAAGTCAGAGGACTGGGTCCCCGTAAAGCCGGATGAAAATTACAAGCAGATCACCGCACGTCTGTGGGGAAAGGGTCTCACGCTGCGTGGCGAAGTTCCGGGGAGCGCGATTGCTGCCGCCCGACAGTACTGCGCCAAGGCAGGTCAGTTCCTGATCTCCAGGATCGACGCGCGTCACGGAGCCTTCGGGATCGTTCCAGAGGAACTGGACGGTGCACTGGTCAGCAATGATTTCCCCTGCTTCAACATCGACGCTTCGACGGTGCTGCCACACTTCTTCGAGTGGTACTCGCGCACGCCCGAGTTCATCGATCTATGTCGCCGAGCGAGCGAGGGTTCGACAAATCGCGTTCGCATGAAAGAAGCGAAATTCCTGAAAATGACGGTGCCGCTGCCGTCCCTCGACGAACGGCGCCGCATCGTCGAAAAGCTCGACCGGGTCGCGGCGCTGGTGGACGACCGCCGCAACGCCATCGAGGCGGCCGAGCGTGAAACGCAGGCACTGCTGCTGAAAGCCTTCCAGCGCGCCATCGACGGTGCGCCCCTGCGCCCCATGTCCGAGGTCGCGCCATTGGTGCGGCGGGAGGTAGAGATCGAGACGGACAAGGAGTACACAGAAATCGGGGTCCGCAGTTTCTACAATGGCATTTTCCATCGGCGGACGATG
This sequence comes from Amaricoccus sp., assembly GCF_036846665.1. Classification (NCBI taxonomy): domain Bacteria; kingdom Pseudomonadati; phylum Pseudomonadota; class Alphaproteobacteria; order Rhodobacterales; family Paracoccaceae; genus Amaricoccus; species Amaricoccus sp. The sequence continues at coordinate 5,275 of NZ_DAIUBO010000189.1, forward strand.
CCCGGGTCAGAATTCAGCTGGCAAAGTCTATTCTGGGTGAAAAACGGGGACCTTGTATTCAGCAATCTCATGGCTTGGGAAAGGGCTATCGCGGTTGCCGAAGAGCATGACGAAGGCACCGTCGGCAATCACCGGATGCTGACCTGTGAGGTCAATCCAAATCTGGCGACGCCAGAGTTCCTTATGGCCTATTTCCGAACCTTCGAGGGATTTTCGAGCGTCGTTGGCCATTCGCCGGGCACTATTGCTCGTAACAAGACCCTGTCGTCAAAGAAGCTTCCCACAATTCTTGTGCCGACGCCCTCCCTGGCTGCCCAACGGTGGTATGACAGCATCGAAGCCAAGGCTCGTGAGGTTCGCGCCATCCGCGCCAGCACCGCACAGGATGTTGAGGGTCTGCTCCCAGCCATGCTGCACGAGATCTTCGTCGGGAGAGCGAAGGCCGCATGACGTCGGTCCGCGACGATCAGCCCGATCTGCTATCGGACCTTTCGGATCTGGACTTCGTCCGCCATCTGCTGGCCGACCTGCATGACGACCTGCCAGGGAAGGTCGGCCGTTTCCGTATGCTAACCGATCTGGGCGGGCAGATGGGGCGATCCGGGACGATGATTTTCGGTGGCCATGCAGCCTATCACGCTTGGGTCGAAGCGCGCTCGTCCTTCGTGCACGGCAATTATGTGGCGACGATCCTGCTGTGTCAGGGGCTCGTGGAGCATCTGCTGGCGGCATATCTTCACGCCGGGCTTTTGGTCGATGACATCCCGGATCGCATCCAGTTCGCCGACACCCTCCGCCGCTGCCGAGAGCGCGAGGTAGTCTCTGATGAAGACGTCACCGACCTCCGCCGCATGATGGCGCTGCGAAACCCGCTGTCGCATTTCCGGCATGTAGATGATGGCAGCAATCTTGATCGTCGCAGCATCGATGAGAGCAGATCGGCGGACGACCTGCTGCGCCACGACGCGATCTTTTCGATCGGTCTCGCCGTTCGGATGCTTTCAAGGCCTGCGTTCCGGCTCGGCTAGCAATCGGGGCCGCCAGCTGGTCATCGTCGAACGGACCGAGTCTTTGGTGGCGTGATCCGATCACCCTTCGCCAAGATGTAGTCGGCAATCTTGTGCCCGAGGGGATGGGGCCCCGCCCACAGCATGTAGTAGATCGGGACACCTCGCGTGTTCCTGACGACACTCGGTGTGGCGGCGTGGCCGAACAAGGTCTTCAGGCGGCCGACGTAGTGGTCAAGAAGCCGCTTGGCTGCATCGTCAACCTTGTGGCGGGTCGTATCCCCGAAGAGGTCGGTGCGCTCTGCATAGACGAGGCTCTCCCAGTCCGCACCGCCAAAGCAGCCGTTCAGCCCCGCGCGCCAACCATCCGGTATGTCGCCCGACCGGGTGATCAATCTGTTGATGGCCATTCCAAGCGGGAAATTGATGATCACCTCAAACCGCTTGGTTGACCCCAAGGCTGCGACGGTTCGCCAGTCCAGGTGGGGGCCATAAGGATCAAGGAAAGCAACGCCCCTTGTGTTCCGCCCCGCTATCCGCGGGACCAGCTTCTGGATCAATTCGTTCGCGTCGCCAACCTGAACGCTCATCTTTCGAGCCGGGTACTCGGCCCTCAGGCCCTCGAGAAGGGCCGCGCGCCCTGCATCTGCGTCAAAGAAATGGTATTGGGTGAAGGGGTGTTCGAGGGCGAGGGCTCGGTGCGGGGAGCCTTCGATGAACTGTTCCTCGGACCGGACGAACTCGTCATCAAGAAGCTGAAGGTCTTCGTCATCAGCGCCGGCCCAGGCGTCGCGGATTCTTGACCGTCCCGCGCCGGCGAATGCATCGACGTAGACCAGTTCGAAGGACTGTTTCTTCAGTGCAATGGTGTAAGCGTGAAGATATGCCTCGAGGCCATCGAGCTTTTGCCGAGCCCATGGGCCAACCGTATTTTCAACATGCGATTTCTTCAATGATGGCGGTACTCCGTGCGAAATGGTTTACGCTGAAATCTGATCGAGGATCGGCTTCGGGACGATTTGCCACGGAAAGCCGTTCCATTCCTCACCATCGAGCAGACGCCCCCCCGACTTCGGACGGGCGCCACCCCACTGTTTGAAGAAGAAAGCGACGTCGTCACGTTCGCAGATGTCCCGGATCTGGCGGGCCCAGCTTTCGTCCATGGGCCGAGCCCGGGGCCCGCTCTCCCCCCCGACGATGGCCCAAGCGACGCCCTGCAGATCGACATCCCCGACCGGTCCGAGCAGCGGCTCGAACGAGATGAAGCGCGCGTCGGAATTGATCTGCTTCAGGTGCTCGATCCGGCTCGCGTGCGCGGCGTCCTCGACAGAAACGCCGAGCCAGATGTGCCGAGGGACCGGCCCTCCATCATACCGCTTCCGAA
>NZ_DAIUBO010000190.1:0-7535 GCF_036846665.1 Amaricoccus sp.
CCGCCGTGCCCTGGCTCCGCGCCGATGCCGGGGGCCGCGTGACCGCGCTCAACCCCGCCGCGGCGCAGGGCCTGCCGCAGCCCCTCGAAACGCTGGAATCCGCGCTGGTCGACCCGCCGCTGCGCCCCGACGGCATCCATATCCTCGCCGGCAGCGGCCAACCGGTGCGCGCCGTGGTGCTGCCCGGCCAGGACTCCCAGCGCGACGTGCTCTTCGTGCCGCTGGCCGGCGACGAGATCGCGGGCCTCGTGCCGGATCATTTCCTCGAGGAGCTGCCGGTGGCGCTGGCGCGGCTCGAGACCGACGGCCGGCTGATCTACGCCAACCGCGCCGCGCGCCAGCTGCTCGGCGAGCGCGCCGAGCCCGGGGTCAACATCTCCGACCTGATCGAGGGGCTGGGCCGCTCGATCCGCGAACGCCTCTCGGACACGAGCAAGGGCCGGGCGCTGGGCCGGTCGGAGGTCGCCCGCGGCACCGCCGACGGCCAGGAGATCTTCCTGCAGGTCGCCTTCACCCGCACCGTGCTCGACGGCGCGCCCTCGCTGCTCGCGGTGCTCTCCGACGCCACCGAGCTCAAGACGCTCGAGGCGCAATTCGTCCAGTCCCAGAAGATGCAGGCCGTGGGCCAGCTCGCCGGCGGCGTGGCGCATGACTTCAACAACCTCCTGACCGCCATCAACGGCCATTGCGACCTGCTCCTGATGCGCCACGACGTCGCCGACACCGAGCATGGTGATCTGATGCAGATCCGCCAGAACGCCAACCGCGCCGCCGCCCTCGTCCGCCAGCTGCTGGCCTTCTCGCGCAAGCAGACCCTGCGCCCCACGATCATAAGCCTTCAGGACACGCTCTCCGAGCTCACGCATCTCCTGAACCGCCTGCTGACCGAAAAGGTGACGCTCCGGATCGAGCACGGGCCGGATCTCAACCCGGTCCGCGTCGACGAGCGCCAGTTCGAGCAGGTGATCATGAACCTCGTGGTCAACGCCCGCGACGCCATGCCCCGCGGCGGCGAGGTGCGCATCTCCACGCGCAACGAGCATCTCGACCGCGACCTGCACCGCGACCGCGCCGTGGTGCTGCCCGGCGACTACGTCGTCGTCGAGGTCGCCGATTCGGGCACCGGCATCCCGAAGGACAAGCTCGCGAAGATCTTCGAGCCCTTCTACACCACCAAGCAGGTCGGCGAGGGCACCGGCCTCGGCCTCTCCACCGCCTACGGCATCGTCAAGCAGACCGGCGGCTTCATCTTCGTCGACAGCCCGCCGGGACAGGGCGCGGTCTTCACCATCTACCTGCCGGCCTACGAGAAGACCGCCATCGCCCCGCCGCCCGTCGAGCCGGAGATCCGCCGCCCGCGCGACCTGAGCGGACGCGGCCTCGTGCTCCTGGTCGAGGACGAGGACGCGGTGCGCAGCTTCGCCGCCCGCGCGCTGCAACTGCGCGGCTACACGGTGATGGAGGCGGCCTCCGGGGAGGAGGCGCTGGAGATCCTCAAGGACGAGAGCCTCAACGTCGACATCATGGTCTCGGACGTCATCATGCCCGGCCTCGACGGCCCCGCCTGGGTGCGCGAGGCACGCCGCACCCGTCCCGAGGCCAAGGTGGTCTTCGTCTCGGGTTACGCCGAGGACGCCTTCGTCGGCGGCGACAGCGGCATCCCCGACGCGAGCTTCCTGCCCAAGCCCTTCACGCTCCCCGAGCTGACCCAGAAGGTCAAGGAGATGCTGGAAGCCTGACCCCCGCCCTCCGGATGACTTCGGGAGGTCGCTCCGGACCGGCGCCCCTCCGCCGCGGCGGCGCATGCCCATCGCGGATCCGGCACCGGACGAATCCGCGCATGCCGACGACCGGCTCGTGGCGACGGCCGGACACGCCGGGCCCGGCCCGGACCGCAGGATTCGGCACGTTAACACTTTTATCCAATAATATCAGGCTGCTAAATCCTGTCCCCATGGGGACGGCCTCGAACCGGCCCGCTCCGGCGGCTGGAATCGCCTCCGGAACCGCCCCTTTCGCCCCGGTCCCGCATCCGCTAAACCCGCCGCGCACCTCCGCCGACGGAACCAACGGATGAAATTCACGCTCGCCTGGCTCAAGGAACATCTCGACACCGACGCGACCCTCGACGCGATCACCTTCGCCCTCACCGATCTCGGGCTCGAGGTGGAAAGCGTGACCAACCCGGCCGCGCGGCTGGCCGCCTTCACCGTGGGCGAGGTGATCGAAGCGGGCCCGCATCCCGATGCCGACAAGCTCCGCGTCTGCCGCGTGGCGACCGCGGCGGGCGAGAAGCAGATCGTCTGCGGCGCCCCGAACGCGCGCGCCGGCATCAAGGTCGTGGTGGCGGCGCCGGGCGACTACATCCCCGGCATCGACACCACGATCAAGGTCGGCCGGATCCGCGGCGTCGAGAGCCAGGGCATGATGCTCTCCGAACGCGAGATGGAGCTCTCCGACGAGCACGACGGCATCGTCGAGCTCGATCCCTCGGCCGAGGTCGGCGCCCGCTACATCGACGTCGTCCCCTTCGACCCGGTGATCGACATCGCCGTCACCCCGAACCGACCCGATGCGCTGGCGGTCTCGGGCATCGCCCGTGACCTGGCGGCGCGCGGCATGGGCCGCCTGCGCACGCCCGCGGTCGAGCCCGTCGAGGGCGCCGAGCCCTGCCCCATCGGCGTCTATCTCGCGCCCGACGTGGCCGGCGAGGCCTGCCCGCTCTTCGCCGGCCGCCTGATCCGCGGCGTGAAGAACGGCCCCTCGCCGCAATGGCTGCAGGACCGGCTCCGCGCCATCGGGCTCAGGCCGATCTCGGCGCTGGTCGACATCACCAATTTCGTCACCTACGACCGCGGCCGGCCGCTGCATGTCTTCGACGCCGACAAGCTGCACGGGGCGATCACCGTGCGTCTCGCCCGGCCCGGCGAGCATCTGCCCGCGCTCGACGGCAAGACCTATGCCTTCGACGGCAGTGAGACCCTGGTCTGCGACGAGCAGGGCCCCGAGGCGATCGGCGGCGTGATCGGCGGCCTGCGCACCGGCTGCACCGCCGAGACGGTGAACGTCTTCATCGAATCCGCCTGGTTCGACCCGCACCGCACCGCGCGGACCGGCCGGCGGCTGCGCATCAATTCAGACGCGCGCTACCGCTTCGAGCGTGGGGTGGACCCAGCCTTTACGCCGCTTGGGGTCGAGCTCGCCGCCCGGATGATCCTCGATCTCTGCGGCGGCACCGCCAGCGAGGTGATGGTCGCCGGCGCGGTGCCGCGAACCGCCCGCAGCTATCCGCTCGACCCCGCCCATGTGGAGCGGCTGGTAGGCATGGAGATCCCGCGCGGCGAGCAGATCCGCATTCTCTCGGCCCTGGGCTTCGCGCCGGAGGGCGAGGGAGCTACGCTCGATGTCGCGGTGCCCTCCTGGCGCCCGGACGTCCAGGGGCCGGCGGATCTCGTCGAGGAGATCGCCCGCATCGCCTCGCTTTCGCGCCTTGAGGGCCGGCCGCTCCGGCGCCCCGCCGGCGTGGCGCGCCCGATCCTCACGCCGATGCAGCGCCGCGAGGCCCAGGCCCGGCGGCGGATCGCAGCGCTCGGCTACAACGAATGCGTCACCTACAGCTTCATCGACCGCGAGGCGGCCGCGGCCTTCGGCGGCGGGCAGGAGGCGACGCGGCTCGAGAATCCGATCAGCTCGGAGATGAGCCACCTCCGGCCCGATCTTCTCCCCGGATTGCTGCGCGCCGCCGCCCGCAACCAGGCGCGCGGCTTCGCCGATCTCGCGCTCTTCGAGGTCGGCCAGTCCTTCGCCGGCGGCGAGCCGGGCGAGCAGGCGCGCATCGCCGCCGGGATCCGGATCGGCGCCACCGCGCCGCGCGATGCCCACGGCAGCCGCCGGCCGGTGGACCTCCACGACGCGCGGGCCGATGCCGAAGCCGTGCTCGCGGCGATCGGCGCGCCGGCCAGGACGACGCTCCGGCGCGGCGCCCCGGGCTGGTTCCACCCCGGCCGATCGGGGGTGATCACCCTCGGCCCGAAGACCGTGCTCGCAGCCTTCGGCGAGCTGCATCCGCGCGTGCTGGCGACGCTGGACCTGCGCGGCCCGGCGGTGGCCATCGCGATCCAGCTCGAGGCGCTGCCCTTCCCCAAGACCCGCACCGCCACCCGCCCGCCCCTGGTCGCCTCGGACTTCCAGGCGGTCGAGCGCGATTTCGCCTTCGTGCTCGATGCCGAGGTGGAGGCCGGCGAGGTGGTGAAGGCGGCGCGAAGCGCCGACAAGGCGCTGATCGACGGCGTCACGGTCTTCGACGTCTTCTCCGGCCCGCGGGCCGAGGCGCAGTTCGGCGCGGGCCGGAAGTCGCTGGCCATCGCGGTCCGGATGCAGCCGACCGAGGCCACGCTGACCGACAGGGAAATCGAGGCCGTCTCGGCCCGCATCGTCGCGGCGGTCGAGACCGCGACAGGTGGCAGCCTGCGGACCTGACGGCCGGCGGGCGCAGAGGAAGGAGATCCGAATGCTCAAGGAATTCCGCGACTTCATCGCCCGCGGCAATGTCATGGACATGGCCGTCGGCATCATCATGGGCGCGGCCTTCACCGCGATCGTCACCTCGCTCGTCGACGATCTGGTGAACCCGCTGATCGGGTTCTTCGTCGGCGGCATCGACTTCTCCGACCAGGTGATCCGCTTCGGCGAGGGCGAGAATGCCGCGACCTTCCGCTACGGCAATTTCATCAATGCGGTGATCAAGTTCGCCATCGTCGCCTGGGTGGTCTTCCTGCTGGTCAAGGGCGTCAACAAGATCAAGGAGGCAGCCATGGCGGCCGTCGAAGAGCCGGAGCCCGAGGAGCCCGACGCGCCGAGCCAGGAACAGCTCCTCACCGAGATCCGCGACATCCTCAAACGCGACGCGCAGCCGGCCGGCGACGGCGGCTGAGGGCGAGGATCCCCTTTCGATCCCGGCGCCTGCCGCGTCGACGTCGCCCATCGCAGGATTTCCGCTGGACAGGGCCGGGCCGTTCCCCTAATCAGCGGCGGCGTTCGACGGTTCGCCCGTCGCGGGCCCGGGTAGCTCAGGGGTAGAGCAGCGGACTGAAAATCCGCGTGTCGGTGGTTCAAATCCGCCCCCGGGCACCACAAAATCAAAGACTTAATCGGAAGTTGGGGAGAGGGAACGGGCCGCTAGGTACCACGTAGGTACCAGATTGCGGCCCGATCAAACGTGCTTACCGCGCGGCCAGTTCACGCGATGTGGCGAGCAGGTTTCGCAAAAGCTTCTCGTCCAGGTGTTCAGTCCATTCTCCGAATTCGTAACCGTCCGGGTCGTCCAGGTCGAAGCCTGGCCGTCCCTCTCCGAAGATACCGAATGCGAAGAGCAGTTGCGCAGAAAGGCCGCTCAAGCTCGTCGCCCTGGTCTCGCAGACAGCCAAGCGCGCCTGATATTCCCGGTCCTCGAACGGCTGCATCTCTCGATCCGACAGTTCCAACCCGAGTACACTTGTGATGTCGCCGTTCGCCGCTTTCCACAAAGCAATGGCCTCGTGCACCGGGTCATGGGGTGCAGACTGGCCGGCCAGGGGTATTGTTGCAGCCGCAGCCGCGCCCGCAAGTATCTCGCGCCGGTTCATCTTGGCAGTCTTGGTCATCTAGGCACTCCCTCAGAAAATGCCCGGGGAGGCATGGCGACACGGCGCGCGCGAATGTAGGATTTGCGGTAGCCACGGCTTGCCCCTCCATTGGGCGGGTTGTGGTCAGGGTCGGGGTGGAAGCGCCAACTTCCCCTCGGCCCGCCTCACCCTAGCACATGGCCTAGCGACGTTGAAGCCTTCAGAATTGCCCTCGATACCAGGTCCGAGCTTGCGGTGTTCCGGCCCGCGCCTTGTTCCGGCACCGCGGGGTGCAGTACCGGGTTTCCGGGCGATCCTTCTTCGCCGGGGTCGGGTGGAACAGGTCACCGCAGTATTCGCAAGGCTTCAACGGCATGGCATCCTTCGCGCGCCGCCAGGCCGCCGCAACCTCGGCCGCGTGCCGCGCCTTGCCTTCCTCGCCCTCGCGTTCACATTTCATCGCGCTCTGAGCGGCAAAGGCGCAGGTGGAGTCGCAGTACTTCACCCAGCCGCCACCGCCGCTTTGTAGCAGACGCTCCATCGGAATTGGCTTTCCGCATCGAGCGCAGTTGTCACGTTGCAGGCGCGCGATGCCCTCTTCCGTCCAGCCCGGCTGCCCTTGCTGCCACGTCGGGCGCTTCGCCCCGAGCTGGTTCAGCACCTCTCGCACGACTTCCGCCGCCGCGGCGTCCGCCGCCTTCCACGTCCAGCCACCGGAGAGGATCAGGCCGCTCCTGATACCGTGCCGGATCGGCGCCTCGTATGCGAATACGGTAGGCTCGCCGTGCACCATTATCGCGCGGATGCGCGACACCAGATCGAAGCGACGGCCGTTGACGAGCCGGCCAAGGTGCTTGGCCCGATCGCGCTTGTGTGCCACGTCAGGGCGCCGCATGGGCATCCTGCCCTGTCCTGATCGGCGTTTCGCTCACGGGGCCTCGCCGCGGGCGCTGGCCGTCAGCTCCTGCCACCGTTGCCGCCCCAGCTCCTTGACGCCGGAAATGGCGTATTCGCGCCCGCCGTAGATGATCCGGTCCTCCACCGTGACGCCCAGCCCCCAGCGGATGCGGAACCGGGTGGTGATCACGGCCGCCAGCTCGGCCGCGCGCCAGCGTTCGCCGTCGCTGACCGGCGTGACCTCGGCCCAGACGGTGCCGATCGGCACCCAGGCGGACACCGGCGCCCCGCCGAAGGCGTCGGTGCCATAGGTCGGGCGCTCTATCGTGATGCGCCTGTCGAGCCGCCCCGCGGTTGGCTGCTTCATGGCGCCGTCTCGCCCGGCCCCCAGCTCAGCAGCGCCATGGCGCCGGCCAGGTCGCCCGGCGCGAGCCCGCCTTCCTTCGCCTGGGCGAGGGCCTGCACGGTCGTTGCGAGGGCGCGCGCACGGCCGCCGGCGTCATAGGCCTGCAAGGGCCGCATCACGTCGATCTCGATCTCTGCGCCGAGCTTGGCGCAGGCTTCCTCGGCCACCAGCGCAGCGATCGGCTGCAGGGTCCATCCGGCCAGGTGGCGCTGCGCCTCGCGCACCAGCGGCCCCGTGGTGGTGGCGTTCAGGAGCGCCGGCAGCACGCCGAAGGCGGTGCAGATGGCGCCCCGCGCCGCCTCCAGGGTCTCCACCACGGCCGCCTCGCGCAGCCGTGGGGTCAGGTGGTCGGGACCGCGACCGGGCACCGGCGCCCCGCCTGCGATCGCCTGGCTGAGGTATTCGATCACCAGGGCGCCACCGCGCCGGCCGCGCAGGCTGCCGCGCACCGACTCCAGCGCTTCGCCGCCGCCCCCGTCCAGCGGAACGATCATGCTGCCGATCGGCGCATCCCGGAAGGTCTCGTGAAGCGCCTGCTCCACTTCGTGCAGGAGCTGCGCCGAGAGCGAGGCCCGCCGCAGTGGCGCCTGTCCCGACCAGGGCGCCACCGGCTCGGCCGCCAGCCGGAC
>NZ_DAIUBO010000191.1:0-7489 GCF_036846665.1 Amaricoccus sp.
CATCATGTTCGGCGAGCCCGGCGCGGAAATCCTCTATCCCGATCCCGGATTTCCGATCTATCGCTCGATGATCGAGTTCACCGGGGCCAAACCCGTCCCGATCCCGATCCGTGAGGAGAACGGCTTCGCCTTCTCGGCCGACGAGACCCTGTCGCTGATCACCCCAGCGACGCGGCTCCTGATCGTCAACTCGCCCGCCAATCCCACCGGCGGCGTCACCCCGAAGGCGGAGATCGACCGCCTCGTGGCCGGGCTCGAGGCGCATCCGGAGGTGGCGATCCTTTCGGACGAGATCTACGACCAGATGCTCTATGACGGCGCGGCGCATGTCAGCCTGCTGGCCTATCCCGAGATTCGCGACCGGCTGATCCTGCTCAACGGCTGGTCCAAGACCTATGCCATGACCGGCTGGCGCATGGGCTGGTCGGTCTGGCCCGGCCCCCTCTACGACAGGGCGCGCAAGCTCGCGGTCAATGCCTGGTCCTGCGTGAACGCGCCGGCGCAATTCGCTGCGCTCGAGGCGCTGACCGGCCCGCAGGACGCGGTCGCCGCCATGCTCGCCGAATTCGACGCCCGCCGGAAGCTGGTGGTGGCGCTGCTCAACGACCTGCCGGGCGTCAGCTGCATCACGCCGAAGGGCGCCTTCTACGCCTTCCCCAATGTCTCCGCGACCGGCCGCAAGGCCAAGCCGCTCGCCGCCGCATTGCTGGAGGAAGCCGGCGTCGCGGTGATCGGCGGCCCGGATTTCGGCCTGCTCGGCGAGGGCTATATCCGGCTCAGCTACGCCAACAGCCAGGAGAACATCCGCCGCGCCGTCGGGCGGATGCGGGATTTTCTCGAAGGCTGACGCGGCTGACGCCGCGGGCGGCCTTTGCCGCCATCCGGCGCGCGCGGTGCGCGCATTGCGTTTGCCGGTGATGCGCCTGTTGGCGCATCACGACTGCTCTCCAGGTTAGCAAACCTGTATGAGATCCTTGGGCGCCCTCATTCCTCGGCCTTGAGATGCACCCGCGCCATCACGTCCGGATCCGCGACCATGCCGTTCGAGCCTCCGCCGCGCTTGATGGCGTCGACGACGTCCTGCCCCGCGATCACCCGCCCGACCACGGTGTACTGGCCGTTCAGATGCGGTGCGGGCGCGGTCATGATGAAGAACTGGCTGTTGGCGCTGTCGGGCGATTGCGACCGCGCCATGCCCACCGCGCCGGTGTCGAAGGGAATGTCGGAGAATTCCGCCGGCAGATCCGGCAGCGCCGAGCCGCCGGTACCGGCGCGGCCCTGGCCGAAGGCCTCGCGGGTGCCGAATTCCACGTCGCCCGTCTGGGCCATGAACCCGTCGATCACCCGGTGGAAGGCGACGCCGTCATAGGCGCCCTCGCGCACCAGGGTCTTGATCCGCTCCACGTGCCGGGGCGCGACCTCGGGAAGCAGTTCGATCTCGATCGTGCCCGCGGCCTCGCCCTCCACGGCGATCACCAGCACGTTGTCCACCTCCTGCGCCAGCGCCACGGTGGCGAGGCCGAGCGCGGCCAGTGCCGCGAGGAAGAGCCCGCGCATCAGGCGTCCGCCCCGGCATCGGCGGCGACCCGGACGGATCGCATCCGGTCGGGCTTCGCCGGCGGCTCGCCGCGGGTGATCGCATCGACATGCTCCATGCCGCTCACCACGCGCCCCCAGACGGTGTACTGGCCGTTCAGGAAATGGCCGTCCCTGAACATGATGAAGAACTGGCTGTTGGCGCTGTTGGGGTTCGCCGAGCGCGCCATGCCGAGCACGCCGCGGTCGAAGGGCAGCCGGGAGAATTCCGCCGGCAGGTCGGGATGCTTGGAGCCGCCGGTGCCGGCGCGGCGGAGGTTGAAGCCGTCCTCCATGTCGCCATGGGCCACGTCGCCGGTCTGGGCCATGAAGCCGTCGATCACCCGGTGAAAGGCGACATTGTCGTATTCGCCGGCCCGCGCCAGCGCCTTGATCCGCGCCACATGCTCGGGCGCCACCTCCGGCAGCATCTCGACGATGACCTCGCCGTCCGCAAGCGTGATGATGAGCGTGTTCTCCGGATCGCGTGTCTCTGCCATGTCCTACCTCCTCGATGGCTGTCGCGGCGGACCCTAGGCGTTGTGCGCCGCGGGGAAAAGGGCCGAGACGCGGTTGGCGGCCGGAGGTCGCGCGCGTCCCGAAGGCGAGGTTGCATGCCGCCGGCGGCGCGGCTTTGCTCGCGGCGGGCGATTAGGCCTGGGGGAGGACAGAGATGGCAGCACCCGAGGACTCGATCCGCGAATTGCTGGAAACCCGCCGCCGGGCGCTGCACGACCGGGACGCCGAGGCCTTCCTTGCCGCCTATGCGGCCGAAGCGGAGGTCTTCGACCTCGCGCCGCCTCTCTCCCATGGCCCGGATCCGGCGGGCGTCGCCGCCTGGATGGCGAGCTGGGACGGACCGATCGGCAGCGAGACGCGGCGGGTCGCGATCCGAAGCGCGGGCGGCGTCGCCTTCGTCGCGGGGCTGGAGCGGCTCCACGGCCGGCAGGGGGGCGAGGCCCGCGACATCTGGATGCGCTTCACGCTGGGGCTCGTGCAGGGCCCGGAGGGATGGCGGATCGCGCACGAGCATGTCTCGGTGCCGGTCCGCAAGACGCAGATCCTCATGGGCGCGACCGATCTCGCACCCTGATCCCGCGGTTCAGCCGCCCTCGGCAACCGCCGCGCGGCGCGGCCGCTCCGCGGCTCCGTAGAGCCGCGTCAGCGCCTCGACCACCCGGGGCGGCACGAAGCCGGAGACATCGCCCCCGAGCCGCGCGATCTCCTTGACCAGCCGGCTGGCGATCGCCTGGTATTGCGTGTCGGCCATCAGGAAGACCGTCTCGATGTCGTCGTTCATCGCGCGGTTCATGCCGACCATCTGGAATTCGTATTCGAAATCCGAGACCGCCCGCAGGCCGCGGATGATCACGCTGGCATCGACGTCGGCGGCGCATTGGATGAGCAGGTTGTCGAAGGGATGCGCCACGATCTCCACGCCGCAGGCGCGTCCGATCGGCACGCATTCCGCCTCGACCATCGCCACCCGCGTCTCGAGATCGAAGAGCGGGCCCTTGTCGCGATTGATCGCGACGCCGATCACCAGCCGGTCGACGAGGCTGCAGGCACGCCGGATGATGTCGATATGCCCCAGTGTGATGGGGTCGAAGGTGCCTGGATAGAGCCCTATTCGCATCGCCATCCCTCGCAGGTCACAGCCTCGCCGCGAGGCAATACCATCGTCCCTTTTCCGTCAAGCGCGGGGCCGGTGCTACCAGGTATTGGCGATCATGCCGGTGAGGGCGGAATTCTCCTGCTGGATCTCGGAGATGCGCGCCTTGACCACGTCGCCGATCGAGATCACGCCGACCATGCGGTTGTCGTCAATCACCGGCATGTGCCGGAAGCGGCCCTCGGTCATGCGCTCGAGGATCGAATCGGCCGTCTCGTCGAGCTTGCAGCCCACCACCGTCGCCGTCATCAGGTCCTGAACCTGCTTGTTCATGCATTCGATGCCCGTCAGGCCAAGCGAGCGGACGATGTCGCGCTCCGAGAGGATTCCATCAACGGTCGAGCCGTCGCGACTGACCACCACTGCACCGATCCGGTGCTTGGCCAGCAGTTCCGCCGCCGCGGTGACACTGTCCGTCGGCTTGATAGTGATCACATTGCGGATCGTCTTCGTGTCCACGATGTTGCGAACGAACATTGGGGCCCCCTCTCAACGCATTCTGCAAGTGTTCCCTCCGCCCGTCGACCTGTCAAGCGCGCAGCCGCCCGATGGGGGATGCCTGCCGGTGCGGCGCGGCCTTGCGCCTGCCTCGCGCCGGGCACCCGCGGCTCAGCCCCCCCGGGCGGCCTCGCCCGGAATCAGCGCGTTGCGCATCCATTCGACGATGACCTCCGCCATGCGGTTGATGCGCGCCACCCGCGCATCGTCCTGATGGCGCACCAGGTAGAAGGCCCGCGTCAGCCGAATCTCCTCGGGCAGGACCACCTCGAGCTCGCCATGCTCCCGCGCGACGAAATCCGGCAGGATGCAGAGGCCGCAGCCGCGAAGGCACCAGCTGAGCTGCATGATGAGGCTGTTGGAGGTCAGCGCCGGTTCGCTCTCGCGGCCGAGCAGGGCGTAATAGTCGAGCTCCTTGTCGAAGATCATGTCCGAAATGAAGCCGATGCCGCGAACCCCGCGCAGATCCTCGAGCCCCCTGACCGGCGCCGCCGCCGCGACCACGTCCGAGCGCGCATAGAGATGGAGCCGGTAATCGGCGATCTTGCGCACCGTCAGCCGCCCCGCGCTCGGCGGCGACAGCGTGATCGCCAGATCGGCCTCGCGCTTGGAGAGCGAGAACATCCGCGGCAAGGCGACGGCCTGCACCTGCAGATTCGGGTTGTCGCGGCTCAGCGCCTCGCAGGCATCGACCAGCAGATAGTTGGAGACGCCGTCCGGCGCGCCGATGCGCACGATGCCCGAAAGGCTGTCCGCCCGGCCGCCGATCTCCTCGCTCGCGGCCGAGGCCTGGGCCTCCATCGCCTGGGCATGGACGAGCAGGCTGCGCCCCGCCTCGGTCATGGCATAGCCCTGGGGCGAGCGGTCGAAGAGCCTGGCGCCGAGCGCCTCCTCCAGCGCGGTGATCCGCCGCCCCACCGTCGCGGGATCGAGCCCCAGGCTGCGGCCGGCAGCGAGCAACCGGCTCTGGCGGGCGACCGCCAGAAAGACCCGAAGATCATCCCATTTCATCGCGCTCTTCTGCAAACGGCACCTTTCCGCGGACATTCCCGGACTGGCGGCCCGGATGACCGCGCCCCTTCCGTCGAACCGGGATCCCCGATGCAGAAATCGGCCGGTGCGCCCGGCATTCCTGCCATCACGCCTGCAATAATGCAAAACGTTTCTCGGGCAATTTCCGCCTTCACTGCCCGGAGATTCCCGCTAGGCTGCTCCCGGCACAAAGTTGGGGGCGAGCGATGCAGGATCTCTGTCACTTCATCAACGGGGCGCGCGTGGCCGGAGCCTCGGGCCGGTTCGCGGAGGTCTTCAACCCGGCGACGGGCGAGGTCCAGGCCCGCGTGCCGCTCGCCTCGGCCGCCGAGCTCGAGCTCGCCGTGCAGGGCGCGATGGCGGCGCAGCCGAAATGGGCCGCGACCAATCCGCAGCGCCGCGCGCGGGTGATGATGAAGTTCGTCGATCTGCTGAACCGCGACCTCGACAAGCTCGCCGAGGCGCTCTCGCGCGAGCATGGCAAGACCCTGCCGGATGCCAGGGGCGACGTGATTCGCGGGCTCGAGGTCGCCGAATTCTGCATCGGCGCGCCGCATCTCCTGAAGGGCGAATACACCGATGGCGCCGGGCCGGCGATCGACATGTTCTCGATGCGCCAGCCGCTCGGGGTCGTGGCCGGGATCACGCCCTTCAACTTCCCCGCGATGATCCCGATGTGGAAGATGTGCCCGGCGATCGCCTGCGGCAACGCCTTCATCCTCAAGCCCTCCGAGCGCGATCCCTCCGTGCCGCTGATGCTCGCCGAGCTGATGCAGGAGGCGGGCCTGCCCGACGGGGTCCTCCAGGTGGTGAACGGCGACAAGGAGGCCGTGGACGCCATCCTCGACCATCCCGACATCGCCGCGGTCGGCTTCGTCGGCTCGACGCCGATCGCCGAATACATCTACGCCCGCGCCACCGCGCATGGAAAGCGCGCGCAATGCTTCGGCGGTGCCAAGAACCACATGATCGTGATGCCCGACGCCGACCTCGACCAGGCGGTCGACGCGCTCGTCGGCGCCGGTTACGGCGCCGCCGGCGAGCGCTGCATGGCGATCTCCGTCGCCGTGCCCGTCGGCGACAGGACCGCCGACGCGCTGATCGAGCGGCTGATCCCGCGGGTCGAATCGCTCAAGATCGGCCCCTATACCGCCGGCGACGACGTGGATTTCGGCCCCGTGGTCACCCGCGCCGCGCAGGATCGCATCCTCGGCCTCGTGGACAGCGGCGTCAGCCAGGGCGCCGAACTCAAGGTCGACGGCCGCGGCTTCAGGATGCAGGGCTACGAGAACGGCTTCTTCGTCGGCGCCTGCCTCTTCGACCGGGTCACGCCGGAGATGGACATCTACAGGGAGGAGATCTTCGGCCCCGTGCTCTCCACCGTGCGTGCGGGCAGCTATGCCGAGGCGCTCGATCTCACCATGCGGAACCCCTTTGGCAACGGCACGGCGATCTTCACCCGCGACGGGGACACGGCGCGCGACTTCGCGAGCCGCGTCAACGTCGGCATGATCGGGATCAACGTGCCGATTCCGGTGCCGCTCGCCTATCACACCTTCGGCGGCTGGAAGAAATCCGGCTTCGGCGACCTCAACCAGCACGGGCCGGACGCCTTCCGCTTCTACACCCGGACCAAGACGGTCACGGCGCGCTGGCCCTCGGGCATCAAGGAGGGCGCGGCCTTCTCGATCCCGACGATGGAGTGACGCGGAATGGCGCGGCGGCCCGGGATATTGCCGACCGAGATTCCGGGCCTGTCGCCGCCGATCCTGTTCGCGCCCGTGGCCGGCGCCGCGGCGGTCGCCTGGTGCCGATGAGCGACATCGTCATCCGCGTCGAGGGCCGTGTCGGCCGGCTCACCCTGAACCGGCCCGAGGCGTTGAACGCGCTCAGCTACGAGATGGTGCGCGCCATCGAGGATGCGCTGGACCGGTGGCGCGAGGATCCTGCCGTGCGGCTCGTGCTGATCGACGGCGCGGGCGAGCGCGCCTTTTCGGCCGGCGGCGACATCCGGCAGATCTACCGGACCGGCCGGCAGGGGGATTTCTTCTTCGCGCGCCGCTTCTGGGCCGACGAATACCGCCTGAACGCCCGCATCGCCCGCTACCCCAAGCCCTATGTCGCGCTGACGCACGGGCTCGTCATGGGCGGCGGCGTCGGCGTCTCGGTGCATGGCAGCCACCGGGTCGTCTGCGAGAGCTCGCGCATCGCCATGCCCGAATGCGCCATCGGCCTGGTGCCGGACGTGGGCGGCAGCGCGCTCCTGGCCGAGGCGCCGGGCCATCTGGGGGAGTTTCTCGGGCTCACTGGCCATCGCATGGGACCGGGCGACGCGATCCGGGCGGGATTCGCCGACCATTTCGTGCCTGCGGCGCGCTGGCGGGCGCTCGTCGCCGACCTTCAGGAAACGGCGGATGCGGATATCGTGGATCGCCATGCGGAGCCCCCGCCCGCCGCGGAGCTCGCTTCCGTCCAGCCCGCCATCGACGAGGTCTTCGCGGCCCCTGATCTCGCAACATTGGCCGCGCGCCTGGAGGTGAGCGACTGGGGCATGCAGATCTTGAAGGGGCTCGTGGGATTCTCGCCGCTCGCCATGGCCGTGACGCTCGAGCTCATCCGCACGGCTCGCCGCGAGCCCCGCCTGGAGGCGGCGCTCCGCCCCGAATAGCACCCCCTCTACCGCGCGATCACCGACGGCGCCCTGATGGGGGG
>NZ_DAIUBO010000192.1:0-7461 GCF_036846665.1 Amaricoccus sp.
CCAAGGTCTTCCTCTTCGACGAGCCGCTCTCCAACCTCGACGCGGCGCTGCGCGTGGCGACCCGCATCGAGATCGCCCAGCTCAAGGAGCGCATGGCCTCCTCGACGATGATCTACGTCACCCACGACCAGGTCGAGGCCATGACGCTCGCCACCCGGATCGTCGTGCTGAACGGCGGCAACATCGAGCAGGTGGGCTCGCCGCTCGACCTCTACGAGCGCCCGGCGAACGTCTTCGTGGCACGCTTCATCGGCTCGCCCTCGATGAACATCTTCAAGGCGCGGGTGGTGGAGACGGGGGCGATCACCGGGGTCGAGGTCGAGGGTGGCGGCCACACGCGCATCGAGGTGCCGAGCCAGGCTGGCGACCAGGGCGCGGCGGTGCGCGTCGGGGTGCGCTCCGAGGATCTCGTGCCGACCGAGGCGGAGGAGGCGCTCTACGAGGGCGAGGTCTCGATGGTCGAGGCGCTGGGCGAGACCACGCTGCTCTATTTCGCCCCGCAGGAGGGCGAGGATCCGATCATCGCCAAGCTGCCCGGCATCCACCGCTTCCGGCGCGGCGAGAAGGTGCGCCTCGCGGCCACCCCGGACAAGCTGCATCTCTTCGACGAGGCGGGCCGGTCCTATCTCCATCGGTGAGGCTTCGGCCTTTCGCCTTGCGGCGGCGGCGCAGATCGGATAAATCATCCGTCGTGATTAATTGGGGCGGGTGTCGCAAAGCGGGGGGCGGGGAATGTTTCTGGTCTGCGGCGAAGCGTTGTTCGACTTCTTCCTCGAGACCGAGGAGGGGCCCGCATCGGCGCGCTACGCCGCCCGGGCGGGCGGCTCGCCCTTCAACGTGGCGATCGGGCTCGCGCGCCTCGGCCAGCGATCCGGCCTGCTGACCGGGCTCTCGCGCGACCTGCTCGGCCAGCGGCTGCGCCGGGTCCTCGAGGACGAAGGCGTGGCGACGCGCTATTCCGTCGCCACCGACCGGCCCACCACGATCAGCCTCGTCGGCCTCGATACCGCGGGCGTGCCCGCCTATCAGTTCTACGACACCGGCTCGGCCGATACCGGCCTGACCGCGGCCGACCTGCCGCCGCTGGCGCCGGAGGTCACCGGCCTGCATTTCGGCTCCTATTCGATCGCCGTCGCCCCGGTCGCCGACACGCTCGCGGGGCTCGCCGCGGGGCGCGAGGGCCGCTTCGTCTCGGTCGACCCCAATATCCGGCCTACGGTCGAGCCGGACATGGAGGTCTGGCGCGCGCGGCTCGACGGCCTGCTGCCGCATACGGATCTGGTCAAGATCAGCGCCGAGGATCTCGGGCTGATCCGGCCCGGCCTCGGCACGGAGGCCTTCGCCGCCGATCTGCTCGGCCGCGGCGTCCAGCTCGTCGTCGTCACCGACGGCGATGCGCCGGCCCATGCCTGGACCGCGAGCGGGCTGCACGGCTCCGCCGCCCCGCCCAAGGTCGAAGTCATCGATACCGTCGGCGCCGGGGACACCTTCCAGGCGGCCCTGCTCGCGCGGCTGCTGCGCGGCCCCGACGGCCCGAAAGCCGCCATCGCCGCCCTCGACCGGGTGGAACTCGAAGCGATCTTGTCCTATGCCGCCCGTGCCTCGGCGCTCACCTGTTCGCGCCGCGGCGCCGACCTGCCCCGCGCGGCAGAACTCTCCGACTGAGGAATATTCGATGGTCTCCACGGTCATTCCCGTCCAGCCTTTCGACCTCGTGATCTTCGGGGCCACCGGCGATCTCGCCCACCGCAAGATCCTGCCAAGCCTCTACCGCCGGCTGTCGGTGCATCAGATGCCCGAGGGCGCGCGCATCATCGGCGCCGCCCGCTCGAAGATGGGCCGCGCCGAATTCCGCAAGTCGGTCCAGGGGGCGCTGGAGGAATTCGTCGAACCCGGCGACCTGAGCAAGGAGCGGGTCGAGGCGTTCCTCGCGACGCTCGACTACGTCACCATCGACGCCGCGGGCGAGGGCGGCTGGGCGCAGCTGGCCCGCAAGCTCGACGAGAAGCCCGACCACATCCGCGCCTTCTACCTCTCGGTCGCCCCGTCGCTCTTCGCCACGATCGCCGGGCGGCTGACCGAGGCCGGGATCACCACGCCCTCGAGCCGCATCGTGGTCGAGAAGCCGCTCGGCCAGGATCTGGCCTCGGCGCGGGCGCTCAACGCGCAATTGTCGCGGCATTTCAGCGAGCACCAGATCTACCGGATCGACCACTACCTGGGCAAGGAAACGGTCCAGAACCTGATGGCGATCCGATTCGCCAATGCGCTCTTCGAGCCGCTCTGGAACTCGCGCTACGTCGAGCATGTGCAGATCACCGTCGCGGAGACCGTCGGCGTCGCCGGTCGCGGCGCCTATTACGACGGCTCGGGCGCCATGCGCGACATGGTGCAGAACCACATCATGCAGCTCCTCTGCCTGACCGCGATGGAGCCCCCGGCCAAGTTCGACCCCGATGCGGTGCGCGACGAGAAGCTCAAGGTGATCCGGGCGCTCGACCCGCTGATGATCTCGGACACCGTGCGCGGCCAGTACCGCGCCAACGGCAAGGATGGCAGCTATCTCGACCATGTCGGCAATCCCGCGAGCCGCACCGAGAGCTTCGTGGCGATCCGGGCCCATGTCTCGAACTGGCGCTGGGCGGGGACGCCCTTCTATCTGCGCACCGGCAAGAAGCTCGCCGCGCGCCTCTCCGAGATCGTGGTGACCTTCAAGCACCCGCCGCATACGATCTTCCCCCAGGTCGAGGCGCAGAAGGGCAATGCGCTGATCATCCGCCTCCAGCCCGACGAGGGCATCACCATGCGGGTGACCATCAAGGAGCCCGGCCCCGGCGGCATGCGGCTCGTCGAGGTCCCGCTCGACATGACCTTCGCCGACGCGCTCGGCGAGGAGGGGGCCATGCCGGAGGCCTACGAGCGGCTGATCATGGACGTGATCCGCGGCGACCAGACGCTGTTCATGCGCGGGGACGAGGTCGAGGCCGCCTGGGCCTGGACCGATCCGATCATCCAGCTCTGGAAGGAGAGCGGATCGCGGCCGCTCGCCTATGACAGCGGCGGCGCCGGGCCGATCGAGGCCTACAAGCTGACCAGCGCCGACGGCCATCTCTGGCGCGAGATCGTGGCATGACCGACGTCGCGCGCCAGGATTATCCCGACCGCGACACGCTGATGCGCGGGCTCGCGGAACTGGTCGCGGATCAATTGCGCGCGGCGCATGCCACCAAGCACCGGGCGACCCTGGCGGTGCCCGGCGGCACCACCCCCGGTCCCTTCCTCGCGGCGCTCTCCGAGGCCGAGCTCGCCTGGTCCGACGTCGATGTCCTGCCCACCGACGAGCGCATGGTGCCCGAGCTGAGCGCGCGGTCGAACGCGCGGCTCATCCGCGAGACCCTGCTGCGCAACGCCGCCGCGGATGCGACCCTGGTGCATTATCACCCCACCGGCTCGCGGCTCGAGTCGGTGCTGCGGGCCACCTGCGAGCGGGTGGCGAGGGTGCTGCCGATCGACGTGCTGGTGCTCGGCATGGGGGCGGACATGCATACCGCCTCGCTCTTTCCCGGCGCTCCGGAACTGGCCGCGGCCCTCGCCGACGACGCGCCGGAGCTGGTGGAGGTGCATCCGCCCGGCGCGCCGGAGCCGCGGCTGACCCTGAGCGCGCGCGTCCTGCGCGCGGCCTCGGTCATCCATGTCCTGATCACCGGCGCCGACAAGCGCGCCGCCCTCGAGGAGGCGCTCGCCGACGGCCCGGTCGAGGCGGCGCCGATCCGCGCGGTGCTCTCCGCGCCCTGTCCCGTCACCGTGCATTACGCCGACTGAACGAATTGCGGAGGCCGCCATGACCCTGAACGCCACCGTCGCCAGCGTGACCGACCGCATCGTCGCGCGCTCCGCGCCGTTGCGCACCGCCTATCTCGACCGCTGCGCCCGCGCGCGGGATGCCGGGCCGAAGCGCGCGCATCTCTCCTGCGGCAACCAGGCGCATGCCTATGCGGCGATGCCCGAGGGCGACAAGGCGGCGCTGGCCGGCGCCACCGCCGGCAATCTGGGGATCATCACCGCCTATAACGACATGCTCTCGGCGCATCAGCCCTTCGAGACCTATCCCGCCCTCATCCGCGCCGCGGCCCGCGCGGTCGGCGGCACCGCGCAGGTCGCCGGCGGCGTGCCGGCGATGTGCGACGGCGTCACCCAGGGCCAGCCCGGCATGGAGCTCAGCCTCTTCTCCCGCGACGTGATCGCGCTGGCCGCCGGCGTCGCGCTCAGCCACGACGTCTTCGATTCCACGGTCTATCTCGGGGTCTGCGACAAGATCGTGCCCGGCCTCGTGATCGCCGCGGCGAGCTTCGGCCACCTGCCGGCGGTCTTCCTGCCGGCCGGGCCGATGCCTTCGGGCATCCCCAACGACCAGAAGGCCAAGGTGCGCCAGCAATTCGCCGCCGGCGAGGTCGGCCGCGAGGCGCTGATGGCCGCCGAAATGGCCTCCTACCACGGGCCGGGCACCTGCACCTTCTACGGCACCGCCAATACCAACCAGATGCTGATGGAATTCATGGGGCTGCACCTGCCCGGCGCGAGCTTCGTCAATCCCGGCACGCCGCTCCGCGACGCCCTGACGGTGGAGGGCGCCAAGCGGGCGCTGGCGATCTCGGCGCTCGGCAACGACTACACCCCCGTGGCCGAGGTGCTCGACGAACGCGCCTTCGTCAACGGCATCGTCGGGCTGAACGCGACCGGGGGCTCGACCAACCTGCTCATCCACCTGGTCGCCATGGCCCGCGCGGCGGGGGTGGTGCTCGACTGGGAGGATTTCGCCGAGATCTCGGACGTGACGCCGCTGATGGCGCGGGTCTATCCCAACGGCCTCGCCGACGTGAACCATTTCCACGCCGCAGGTGGCCTGGGCTACATGATCGGCGAATTGCTCGAGGCCGGCCTCCTGCACGACGACACCCGCACCATCGCCGGCCCGGGCCTCGCGCGCTACACCCGCGAGCCCAAGGTGATCGACGGCGCGCTCGCCTGGGAGGAGGGCGCGCGCGAGACGCTCAACGACAAGATCCTCCGCCCGGCCCGCGCCGCCTTCCAGCCCACCGGCGGCACGCGCCGGCTCTCGGGCAATCTCGGCACCGGGGTGATGAAGGTCTCCGCCGTCGCCCCCGAGCGCCAGGTGATCGAGGCGCCGGCGCGGGTCTTCCACGACCAGGAGGAGGTCAAGGCGGCCTTCCGCGCCGGCGAATTCGAGGCCGACACCGTCGTCGTCGTGCGCTTCCAGGGCCCCAAGGCCAACGGCATGCCGGAGCTTCACAGCCTCACGCCGGTGCTCGCGGTGCTCCAGGACCGCGGGCTCAAGGTGGCGCTCGTCACCGACGGGCGCATGTCGGGGGCCTCGGGCAAGGTGCCCTCGGCGATCCACGTCTCGCCCGAGGCGCTCGACGGCGGCCCGCTGGCGCGGATCGCCGACGGCGACATCCTGCGCGTCGACGCCGTCGCCGGAACCCTCGACGTGCTCAGCCCCGGCGCGCTCGACCGCCCGCTGGTGCGCCCCGACCTCGCGGCCAACGAGGCCGGGACCGGGCGCGAGCTCTTCACGAATTTCCGCCGCGTCGTCGGCGCCGCCGAGGCCGGCGCCTCGAGCCTCATCCCGGAGACCGTGCAATGACCCCCAAGGACGCTTCCGCCTACGCCCGCGAGCTCTGCGGCCGCGCGCCGGTGATCCCGGTCCTGGTGGTCGAGGACGTCGAGCATGCGGTGCCGCTCGCCGAGGCCCTGGTCGCCGGCGGCCTGCCGGTGCTCGAGGTCACCCTGCGCACCCCGGCCGCGCTCGAGGTGATCCACCGCATGGCGACGGTGCCGGGCGGCATCGTCGGCGCCGGCACGCTCCTGACCCCCGAGCAGGTGGCCGAGGCCAGGGCCGCGGGCGCGCGCTTCGGCGTCTCCCCCGGCGTGACCGACCGGCTGTTGGCGGCCTGCGAAGCGGAGGACCTGCCGCTTCTGGGCGGCATCGCCACGGTCGGCGAGGCCATGGGCCTGCTCGAACGCGGCTACGACGTTGCCAAGTTCTTCCCCGCCGAGGCCAATGGCGGCGCGCCGGCGCTCAAGTCCTTCGCCGGCCCGCTGCCGCAGATGGCCTTCTGCCCCACGGGCGGCGTCTCGCTGGCCAATGCGCCGGCCTATCTCGCGCTCCCCAACGTGCTCTGCGTCGGCGGATCCTGGGTGGCCGACCCGAAGCTGGCCCGGGCGGGACGATGGGACGAGATCGAGGCGCTCGCGCGCACCGCCAGCCAGCTGAACAGGTGAGATGATGCCGCAGGAGATCTGGAATGCTCTCGATGCCGCGGGGGCGGCGGCGCGCGACCGGCGCATCCTGACGCTCTTCGACCACAATCCCGACCGGTTCCGCGAATTCTCGGTCGGCCTCGGCGACATGCTGCTCGATTTCTCCAAGACCGGCATCGACGCCCATGCGCTCACCCTCCTGATCCAGCTCGCCGAGGCCAGCGGCGTGCCCGGAAGGCGCGACGCCATGCTCGGCGGCGAGCCGATCAACGCCACCGAAGGCCGCGCCGTCCTCCATACCGCGCTGCGCAACCGCTCCGACAAACCCGTCCTCGTCGACAGTCGCGACGTGATGCCCGAGGTCCGGGACGTGCTGGACCGCATGGGCGCCTTCGCCACCGGCCTGCGCGAGGGCGCGATCACCGCCGCCGACGGCGGGCGCTTCACCGATGTGGTGAACATCGGCATCGGCGGCTCGGATCTCGGCCCGGCGATGGCGACGCTGGCGCTCGCGCCCTACCACGACGGGCCGCGGCTGCATTACGTCTCCAATGTCGACGGCGCCCATATCCACGACACGCTCGGCCGGCTCGACGCCAGTCGCACGCTGGTGATCGTCGCCTCCAAGACCTTCACCACCATCGAGACCATGACCAATGCCGGCACCGCCCGCGACTGGCTGCGCGCCACGCTCGGCGACGGGGCGGACGGGCATTTCGCCGCCGTCTCCACGGCGCTCGACAAGACCGCGGCCTTCGGCATCGACCCCGCCCGCGTCTTCGGCTTCTGGGACTGGGTCGGGGGGCGCTATTCGGTCTGGGGCGCGGTCGGCCTGCCCCTGATGATCGCGATCGGCCCGGAGCGATTCGGCGAGTTCCTCGCCGGCGCCCATGCCATGGACCGGCATTTCGCCGAAGCGCCGCTGCCGGCGAACATGCCGGTGCTGCTCGGCCTCGTCGGCATCTGGCACCGGGACGTGATGGGCTATCCGACCCGGGCGATCCTGCCCTACGACCAGCGGCTCGGGCGGCTGCCGGCCTATCTCCAGCAGCTCGACATGGAATCGAACGGCAAGCGCGTGACCCGAGACGGTACGCCCGTCGCCCGCGCCACCGGGCCGGTGGTCTGGGGCGAGCCGGGCACCAACGGCCAGCACGCCTTCTACCAGCTGATCCACCA